>CAZRIR010000007.1:0-20088 GCA_964600195.1 uncultured archaeon
CACCAATTTTTTTTAAATCATCTGTCGAGATTGCGTTATTAATGGGGTGCACGACAGGAAATAAATTAGGTGTTATCATTTCCTTGTTATTCACGGATAATCTTCCAATTCTTCCCAAAGCATCAATGTCTTTTATTTCAAACAATTAATATCTCAGCTTTCTATTTTATCTAATCAAAAAAATCATTTAATCTATCTTCTTGAAAAAGTTCTTCTAACCAATCTATTCTTATTTGAGTAAATTTTTCTATATTTTTATTATATTGGATAATTTCAATAATTAAATTAGCTATGGATTCGATTTTTAAATTCGTAGTGTCAATTTCAATGATGTCTTTTTCTAAATTTTTTTCAATTAAATAATTCATGCTGGTTCCTAATATTTCTGCTTGCACATTTTCAAGTATTTTTTCTTTTTTATAATTTCTATCCTTTAATCTTCTAAATAATTCATCGGGATGACATCTCAAAACTATAGCATAATCAATTAGGTAATTAGGGATAATATCAGAGAAGTGAGATTCAATAATAATTACCTCAATATTTTGATTGATACATGTTTCAATTATTTTGTGAACCTGGAGGATAATTTTTTTTGCATCAATAACTGAAGTTTCTCTTTTTAGATCATATCCAATAGTTAGATTATTAGAAATTGCTAATTTACTCAAAGATATCATCCTTGCATTAATTTTTTGGGTTATTAATTTTGATATCGATGTTTTACCTGTTCCAGGAGTTCCTGATATTATCACTCGTTTCATAATTTTTAAAAAACAAATCTAATATAAAAATAATGATGTTTTTAAATCTAATTTTTAAAAGAAAACAATGTCCATAAATATTCAGCAAAAATTTTTTAAAATAACAACCAATTCCATGTATCCCACATTAAAAATAGGGGATATAGTTGTTTTAAGAAGTAAATCTCCTGAAGATATTAAGGTTGGGATTAATAAAGGTGATATCTTAATATTAAAGGGACCTCAGTATTTCTATAGTAAAGGAATTGATAGAATGTTATTTGGGAACTTACCAAATGATGTACCAATCATCCATAGAGCAATTGATAAAAAAAATAAAGATGGTAAATGGTTTTTCAAAACAAAAGGTGATAACAGTTGGTTTCCAGATGGAAGTCTTACTATTACTGAGAAAACCGAGGATTATATTTCAGGGGAACTTAATTTTTCAAATACAATATATATCCCTGAATCGGAAGTTTTAGGAGTTGTTCTTACAGTAATTCATACTAATTATGATAATATCTCACCAAAGAGCAAATTTCTTTCAATAATTGATATTCAAAGGTTTGAAAGAATGAAGATTAAAGCGTACTTAAAATGATTAATTGAGAATGATCAGATTCGAATTAAATACCAAAAAAGGATTTGAATTGGTGCGAAAGGGGGGCTTCGAACCCCCGACCTCACGGTTATCAGCCGTGCGCTATACCAGGCTAAGCCATTAAAGAGATTCCTCGCATAGAGGATTCTTCTCTCGCAAGCTTCTCTCGCATTTTAATTATAAGAAGAAGCAGACTATTGTGATTAATTTAAATAAAGTATAATTAAAAAATTTTTTGACCATTGTTTGCTAAATTTTTATAAGTAAGAACCTAATAAATTTTAATATATACCTAATTAAATGATCTATATGCCGAAAGTACTGAATTATTCTATAACAGGTTTACAAGATTATAAAATCAGTTTTGAAAGTTATTGCTCTCCATGTGAAATTCAAAATTATTGTAAATATGGTAAGGACCAACCCTTTTCCATCAATATCAATTGTGGAGAATTAAATCTTGCGAAAGAAAAGATTAAATATGAACAACTTCAAAAACTTCAAAAAAATGCAGATGCCGATATTACATATGAAGAATTAATTAAAGAGGTAAAGATTAACTTATCCGGTATTTTTTCTCAAATTTGGAAGGATAAAATCAAGGCAATTAAAGAAGAAATACGTTGCTTGGATTCAAGAAAAGTTGATTCAATGCTTGTCGCACAACAGGGGCAAGATTGGTGGGGAGATTTTAATGCAACAATAAAGATCATTAATCAAGAGTGTGAGAAAATAGGATAAATATTATTTGTAAGAAATTTCAACAAATTAAAACTTTTAAAAAAACCTAAATATTCATTAAACCTTAGATAATTATACCCGAATTATATAATTTTAATGGTTAAATTTGAGTAAATTCGATAGATATAAAAAAATTGACGAAGTGGAGATATATCCTCATAGACATTGCAAGAGTTGCAATAAAATGATAGATGAGTCAATCTGGTATTGCCCAGAATGTTATAAAAAAATGCAGGAAAAGAAGAAAAAAAAATGGTTTTCAAGAAAAAAGAAATCTGATGACTCGAAAGATATATCCAATAAAAACAAAAAGAACTAAAAATTTAGATTGTTAACCTATTGATCAACCATTCTTTATCTAATAATAATAAAAATGAACCTAATCTTGGTCCAAACTTTTTACCTAAAATTAATAAATAAATGGCTTCAAAAAGTTTTTTAGGACTTATTTCTAATATCTCTTTGGAAATATTAAATATCGTATTTTGAATTTTTTCAGCATCTAAATTGTCATTTTCAATAAAATATGTCCTAATTAAACCAATACCATGGACTTGCTTTTCATTTAAGTGATTAATAATTTTATTGTCAATTTCATCTTTAACCTCGAAGATAGTAATGTTTTGAGTTAATGACCTTTTTTGTTTATCATCTTTTAGATTTTCAACTATTAATTTTACCTCTTCAATCCAATTTTTGGTTCTTTTTAGAAGTACTTTAAAATCCTCAAGTGGAATTAAATCTTCGAAATCATTATATCCTAATATTGATTTAGCTTTTTCATAGAGTTTTTCCAAACTCAGAATATTTTGAACTTGTGCAAAGAAACTTAGTAATTTAAAAGGAATCCGTTTTGGTTTTTCTTTACTAATATTATTAACTGTAGTTAAAGGATAAATGTATTTCAAATCAATATCTTCATCTGTTTCAGCTTTTTCAAGGTCATAGAAAATATTTTCCATTTTATCAAAATTTTCAAAATATTGTGGCATTTGTTCAATTCTAAGAGATATATGTCTTAATGGATTAGTTTTTAAGATCAACATTCTAAAGATTTCTGGATCTGCAAGTTCTAAATATCTTTTAGGTGTAAATACAATTCCTTTCGATGTGCTCATGTCTCTATCTCCTAAGCGTAACCATTCATAAGCTACTTTTAAGGGGCCTTCATAACTAAAAACATTTTTACTTATTTCCAACCCTGTATCGTAAGATCCTCCTTTAACACAATGGTCTTTTCCTGCGGGTTCACATGTTGTTTTATATATTGACCATTTTGCCGGCCAATCCACCCTCCAATTCAGTTTCAATCGACCGCTATAAATTGAAATGTTTGCTTTATGTCCACATGCTTGACAATTATATGAAACTTCTTCTTTTTTATTATCATACTTTATTACTCTATTTGGATTTATATTACCTCCTTTAACGCGAAATTGTATTTTATCACATTTCTCACAGATTACCATGACCGGCATCCATTTTTTTTGCATTGTAATAAATTGTTCTTTTTTAACATCATCTAAGGTCGGTAATATGAATTTTTTTAGAATAAATTTTATTTTTTCATTATTTTCAAGGGCAATTTTAATTTTTTCCTGCATTTCCCTAGTTTTATACAAATCATGAGCCCATATGACTTCATTATTGATCCCGAAATCCTTAAATGTAGAAATTAATTCATTACCAAAATGATGGGCATAACTTTCGCATCCACAATCTTTAAAAGGACATGGTATGAATGAAAAAGGTTTTCCTAAATGTTGATTTTTGAATTCATTTTTGATATAACTAGGAAAACGTTTTGCAGCATCTAAACTATCTAAAAATAAAAGGACATTTGGTTTTTTTTTCTCTCTTTCTAAGATTCTCCTTAGACTATCACAGATTAATATCTCTCTTAATATCCCAATATGAATATGCCCTGAAGGCGTTTTTCCTGTAGCTAAAATTATTTCCTTTATGTCCCTAAGTAATAATTCTGTCTTTATTTCTTCTAACCAATGTTCTGAAACCAACTTTATCACTCCATTTGAGCCAAACCTTAAATAAAAAAATGAAAAAAATTATTTATCATTTATTATTTAGATAAACTAGGGAAAAAATTATGAGAATTGCAGTTGTTGATAAAGACCTATGTAAACCCGATAAATGCAGCCCTTTGGGAGAAAAACCTTGTATAAAATATTGCCCCAGGGTAAGAACGGGAGATAAAACAATCGTGATAAATGAAGAAACTAAAAAAGCAGAAATAACTGAAAGTTTATGTTCAGGAACAGGGATCTGTGTTAAAAAGTGCCCATTCAATGCTATTAGCATCGTTAATTTACCTGATCAATTAAAAAATCAGGTTTCTTTCCGATATGGTCAAGATCAATTTTCACTTTTTAGAATGGCCATTCCAAAAAAAGGAAAAGTATTAGGATTAATTGGCCAAAATGGTGTAGGAAAAAGTACCATGCTAAAAGTTTTATCTGGAGATTTGAAATTAAATCTTGGAAGATTTGGAAATGATGCTCCTGATGATGAAGAAATAATCAATTTTTTTAAAGGTTCTGAATTGCATCAATATTTCACTGATCTAAAGGGTAAAAAAATGAAGATCGTGCATAAACCACAAGATATCACCGCGATTCCAAAATTTATTTCTGGAAAGGTTTATGATCTTTTAAAAAAAAATGATATGGAGAATAAATTAGATGATGTTGTAGACCAACTCAATTTGACTAATATTCTTGATCGAGAAGTTTCTGTCCTTTCGGGGGGAGAGCTTCAAAGAGTTGCAATAGTTGCTGCATATTTAAAGGATGGGGATGTGTATCTTATTGATGAACCGAGTTCATATCTCGATGTTAGTGAGCGAATTAACATGGCTAAATTAATTCGTAGTTTATCTGATGAAAATAAGATTATTATTGTTGTAGAACATGATTTAGCAATTCTAGATTATTTAAGTGATTATGTTTCATTATTATATGGAGAACCAGGAGTATATGGTATTGTTTCCCATCCTCAGGGTGTTAGAATTGGGATAAATATTTATTTAAATGGTTATTTAAAAGATGAAAATGTTAGGTTTAGAGAATTACCTATAAAATTTCATGAAAGACCCCCTCAGGAATCCTTATTTGACATTGGAGAATTAATTTTTGATTATGATGATTTGGATACAAAATTGGGTTCTTTTCATCTAAAAGTTTCAGGTAGTGATATCCACGCGGGTGAAATTATAGGAATTTTAGGTCCCAATGGAATTGGAAAATCCACTTTTATTAATTTAATAGCAAGTAAGGTTGATTCCTCTAATAAAATAATTAACAAGGAGGGAGGGATAAATGGTTTCCGTGAATTAAAGGTTTCGGTAAAACCACAATATATCAAATTAGATGAATCTAAGCAGGTCTCTGATTTCATATCAAAAATAAAATTTTCTCATTTTAACCCATCTTATAAAAAAAGATTAATTAATAATTTAAATCTCCTAAATCTTAATGAAAGATATATAAATGAACTGAGTGGCGGAGAATTACAAAGAGTTGCTATTGCGGATTGTCTTTCTACTGAGGCAGATCTATATTTATTAGATGAACCGTCCGCATTTTTGGATGTTGAAATGCGCTTACAAATGGCCCAATTAATCAGAAAATCCATCGAAGAAATAAAAAAAGCTGCTTTTGTTGTTGAACATGATATCATTACTCAAGATTTCATTGCAGATTCAATATTAGTATTTCAAGGAACTCCGGGGATTGAAGGGAAAGCTCTTGCACCACAAACTCTTCGAGATGGATTTAATCTCTTTTTAGAAATGATGGGAATAACTTTTAGAAGGGATACTATTTCAAAACGTCCACGAGTAAATAAATTAGGAAGCAATAAAGATGATTATCAAAAAAGAATAAAAGAATATTATTATATTCCAAAGTAGTCCATATTTAATGCAAGAAATTACTTAAATTATAAATTTAGCTTGGCCAGCGGAACCCAGGACTTCTTTATTTTTTCGGATGATCATCTTTTTTAATTCATCCCGAGCAGGACCCAGATATTTTCTAGGATCAAATTCCTTTGGCTTTTCCGCAAGGATTTTCCTGACAATTGCGGTAACTACTAATCTCCCATCTGTATCGATATTTATCTTACTTACTCCGTATTGAGTTGCTTTTCTTAATTGAGTTTCTGGTATTCCAAATGCTCTTTCTAATTGTCCACCATTTTTATTAATAATTTCTACATATTCTTTTAGAACTGAAGATGATCCATGAAGAACAATTGGAAAATCTCCTAATCTTTTTTTAACTTCTTGAAGTATATCAAATCGGAGTTCGGGGATATCTTCTTCCTTTTCAACTTTAAATTTATAAGCTCCGTGAGAAGTTCCTATAGCTATGGCTAGTGAATTGCATCCAGTTCGTTTAACAAAATCTTCAACTTGATCTGGATCCGTGAATTTATGAACATCTGATTTCACATATTCCTCTATTCCGGCTAAGACTCCTAATTCT
The DNA here is from genome assembly GCA_964600195.1 of uncultured archaeon. Classification (GTDB taxonomy): domain Archaea; phylum Asgardarchaeota; class Lokiarchaeia; order Sigyniarchaeales; family SOKP01; genus FT1-020. Next base: position 6,594 of record CAZRIR010000007.1, read on the forward strand.
GCCTCTACACTAACGTCTTTATCTGATGCATATTCCACTACTTTTTTTGTCACTTTTATATTTTCTTCATAATCTAAATGGCTGCCATCATACATAACACTTGAAAAACCATTATCAATGCATGATTTACATAATTCAAAGGAACTACCATGATCCAAGTGTAGTGTTATAGGAATTTTAAATCCTTGCTCTTTTGCCATTTCGACTCCTCCTTGAGCTAGATATCTCAACATTGTTTGATTCGCGTATTCCCTAGCTCCTTGACTTATCTGGATAATAACTGGTGATTCTGATTCTCCACATCCTAAAATTATTGCTTGAAGTTGCTCTAAGTTATTAATGTTATACCCTGGAACAGCAAATTTTCTTTCTTGTGCAACTTTAAACATTTTTTTTGTATTAGATAGGCCTAATTCCTTAAAAGATACTATTTTTATCACTTTTTTTTTTAGTTTTTTAAGTGTTACTTATGTTTTTCAAAATATAATAATTCATATTTTGTTAGTCCTATTTTTCCGATGGAAAAATATTGATTAAAATACATATTAGAATATTTGGTTAAATTAATAATAATTTAATAAATTTATTTAAATATATTCAAAGATTTTAACCAAGAAGGTGCTTTTTTATATATTTATTTTAATATTTTTTTAAACTGTTTTTAATTTTTATTTTGCAGTGGAAATATAGGAGTGTCTTTAGTATATTAAATATAATCTTAAAAATTGAATACAAGAGAAGAAAAGTAATAAAAAAAAAATTTAATTTAACTCATTAATTCCCAAAAAACTAAAGGTCGACCCCTATTTCCATTATTTCGAGTATATTTTTGAATATGCTTTAATTTTTGAAGTTTAACCAAATTATCATAAATTGTTGTTCTGGCTGTATTTAATTCTTTAACCAATTCTCGACGAGTCATTGGGCCTTTATTTTCCAATATTTTAATTAGATTATTTTGTATTGGAGATAACATAACTTCAGAATCTGAAAATTCTGTTATCATTATTTCATTAGCCATATTTTTTTCCTCCAATTTTTTAACGACATTTTTTCGACAATATAAATAATGAACCTGAAAACAAGTTCTTTAATAATATAATAAAAAAGATTATATATAAAGATGCTTATTTATGCATTATTATCATAAAATTGCATAAAGCATAATAATGTAATTTTTTATTTTAATCATGGATCTAAAAAAATTACTATAATTTCGTTCAAATATGCCTGATCAAAAAGAACAAGTCAAGAGAACAACAGTTACGTTAAGTGATATCACTATGGATCAGGTAGATGAATTAATTGGCGTTTTTGGTAATAGTCCTGCAGCAGTTATCAGTAAAATTGTTGACCATTTTTTTTATTATGGTAGATTCGAAGATTTATTATCAAATTTAAGAGCAAAAAAGAGAGAACTTTATCCCCCAAACGAAAAGGAGATTCTCAATAAAATCACTATTTTATTAAAAGGTGTTGAAGAAATACCTTTTGATGAGTTTATCGAGGATTTAGAATTAGATAGAAGATATGTTGTAAATAATTTTCATAAGTGGTCTGAAAAATTTGATATTGTACGGAAAGGTAATAATATTGTTAGAAGAAAAATCTAATGATTTTTTCTATTTAAATTAACCTAATAATTCAAAAAAACCATTTGATTGGTCAATTGTCCAATTTATTAGGGATGTTATCACTCCTACAATTATAAAAAAAATAAATAAAGCAAAGCCTATTAAAAGAGCATATTCAACCATATTTCCAGCATATTCATCTTTAAAAAACCTTTTTATTTGTTTAGAACATTTTTTTAAAAAATTTCTTATATTCATAACACTATTGATTCATAATCTGATTATTTAAACCAAACAAATAAATTATATTGAAAAAAACATGGAAAACAAATGTAATTCTATAATTTTAAAAGATTTAAAATACGATTAAGGTCATTTTCATTTGCTTGTTTTCTTGGAATCTTTAATTTAAATCTTTCGTCATCGACCATTCTCGGAATAATGTGAACATGAACATGGTTTATTACTTGACCTGCTGCTTCAAAATTATTTTGAAGAATGTTATATCCTTCAATATTTAATTTTTCATGAATATGCACAGCTAAAAGTCTCACTGCTTTAAATAATTCCATTAAATCAGTCTCTTTTATATCTTCTAGATTGTTATAGTGTTTTTTGGGGATAACTATGGTATGACCTTCAAGAATTGGGAATATATCTAAAAATGCTAAAACATTATCATTTTCGTAGATTATTTTTGAGGGAATTTTTCTATTGACTATCTCACAAAAAGTACAATTATATAGATTCATAATTACAGCATATTTTTTTTGTTATATGAATTAATGTAAATTTAAATTATAAAATTACAACTGCCTTAAATTTTTAATTCAATCAATTATCATTTTAATGACATGGATCTTAATGAAATTAGAGCATTAATTGAAAATAATTTATCTCCAGAATTATATAAACTTGATAACGATTATTATGGTTTACATTATGGAGATAATTTTAAAAAAAATATCAAGAAAATATTAATTACCTTCGATTTAAGCCTAAATACTATTCATCATGCAATAAAGAATAGAATTAACCTCATAATTTCATTTCATGGTTTAATAAATAAGCCAGTCAACAATTTCAATAAAAATTTAGTTTCTAAATTGAATTTATTATCGAAATATCCATTATCCATATTTATTTTAAATTCTTCCTTTATATCTTCAGAAGGGGGGATCTCAGATGTAATTTTAGAGCTTTTATTCTTAAAACTAGACCGAACATTTAATATTTTGAATTATAATCATGAAGAGATACCAATTGGGAGAATAGCAATACCCAAATTTTATATAAACAATAAGAATGCATTAACTCTAGAAATGCTAATTAAAAGAATTATTAATAATTATAATATCAATAATATTTCCTACGTTGGTGAGCTGAATAAAATAATAAATAAAATCTGCATAATTGGAGGAGAAATGTTCAAAATAGAATATATAGATCAAGCTCATAGATTAGGTTGTAATTGTTTTATTTCAGGCAAATTTGATCACTTTGGGGCACTTTATGCTAAGGATATGGGGATGACCTTGATACAAATTCCTTTTTATGAAAGTGTTTGTATAGCATTAAACAAACTAAGTAATCTCCTTAGTTTAAAATATCCAAATGAAGAATTTTATTTTTTTAAACATGAAAATCCGATTCATATATATGGGTAGATACAACTTTACACAAATAATATAAATATTTAATAAATATGATTTGGATTATAGATTTACATTGATGATAATGTATTTTGAAATAGATATCAACTAAATTACTAAATGTGAACTAATTATGGTTTTACTAGAAATCAATGGTAAAAAACCACAAATAAGCGAAAATGCATTTGTGAGTCCCTCAGCTACAATTATGGGAGATGTGGTAATACATGATAATGCAATAGTGTGGCCAGGTGCAATAATTCGGGGTGAAAAAGCCACAATTGATATTGGTGAATATAGTACAATTTTTGATGGCGTGATACTATTAACAAGATCACAAAAATCTTCAATTCATATAGGGCGATATTGCATTATTGAAACCGGAGCTACTATATTAGGATGTTTTATGGAAGATTATGTTCAAGTTTTGGAAGGTACCTTAATTTATGAAGAAAGCTCAATTGGTGAGGGGGTTATTCTTATGAAGGATAGTGAAGTCCCTCCAGGTTTAGCGATTCCTGCTCGAACTGTTTTAAAAGGTAAGCCCGTAGAAAAAATGCGTGAACAAACAAGGAATGATGTTTTAGATCAGAAAGAAAAAGCTCATCATTATTCTCAATTATTTGTAAGGATAAAACATCAATTTCCAAGTGCTCAAGGATATATGTTAACCTTACCTGATTTTATAAAAATATTATTTGAAAAGGAACAACAAGAAAAATAATGGAATTAGATTTTTACATTGAGCTTACTAACAAGGTCTTTATATCTTGAACGGAGAGTAACTTCAGTAACACCTACTAACATTGCAATATCTTTTTGACTTACTCTCTTTCCTCTAATTTTCGATGCTAGATATAAGGCACCAGCACATAAACCTTTAGGATCTTTTCCACTAGTAGAAAATTTTGAAGTATATATATTCAATATTTTGATGGTTGTTTTTTCATCTTCAGTATCAAGATTTAATTCTGCAATATATCGAGGAATGAGTGAGATAGGATCAGTTGATGGTACTTTTAAATTTAATTCTTTAATTAATGTTCTATAACATCTCCTCACATCTTTTGCATTAACTGAAGTTTCATCTAAGATTTCTTGCAGTGTTCGAGGTATCTTCTTCTCTCTACAGGCAAAATATAAACAAGCTGCAACCATACCATTTATAGATCTTCCTCGCAGTAATTTTTTCTTAAATGCTTCTATATACAACCGGATAGCTGCCTTTTTTATGTGATTTGGGAGATTTAAATTACTTGCAATTCTTTTCAATTCCGTCGTTGCGATTAGCATATTTCTTTTATCCCAGGACATTCGAGAATTCCATTTAGCCGCTCTTTTTAAATCTGGATTTTTAATATTTTCTTTTGGAATAATCGTACTCAATCCTAAGTCAGGCAATAATATAGATATCGGGGATCCTGTCCTTTCCCTTCTTTCTTTCTCTTGTTTAGTAAATGCACGCTTTCCACTATGAGATGTATCCACAATTCTTTCACTAATTACTAAACCACATTGACCACATACAATTTCACCTTTTTCTTGAATTGCAATTATTTTTCCCCCACATTCAACACAATTATTTAAAAAATGATCATTATCAGATTCTATATCCATTTATTAATATCCTCTTCATTTTTTAGTTAATTTAATAAAAAACACTTCCAAATATTTAATATTGATGTAAATCATCTAAAAACTTAATTTAAGTAACTATCAGTTTTTAAGTGTATTCCCGTGATGCACATATATATACTTGAACCATATATTTAAATGTTTCGGTTATTTGTGGGATTTTTATGGGAAATATTGACTAAAAAAATTAATAATTAGAATGGATTGTATGTTTCAATAAAAAGTATTTCATCATTTTTGTCTCGATAAATCTTACGTGATTAATCATTAAATTATTATAGATAATTTCCAATTCATCAGGATTAAGTGTATAATACTTAAACACTAGTATTTGGGGAACTGTTTTTTTTGAGATAGCGAAAAATTCATTGATAACAGGATAAAAAATTTCAAAAATCATCCTTTCTTTTTGAGAGAGTCTAATATCCGAATAGGTATTTTTAATATAATCGAATGAATGATGAAGTAATAAAAATAATTGAAAATAAAAAATGTATTTATAAATAAAGTAAAAATATTCAATTGAAGGACAAGGAAGAAATATTTCTTGATCCAAACCTATAGCAGTAAAATATTTATCATTCATATCTTCAAATTCAATATATCCTATTTTTTTTAAATTGGATATAACATTTTTACTTTCATTATTTATATAAATACAGAATTTATATTTACCTAGTGTATTAAATGTCCTACCATGAAAATTCAAACTCTTAAATTCTAGATTAATTATTTTAAAAGGTAACCTAAAAAATTGGATAAAAGTCTCCCACCTGTATGGATTCGAGTGATTTAATTTAACCCAATCAGATTTTACAAATTGAATACAATAGTAACCAAATCTTTTAATGTATTCTTTTAGAGTTTTTACGGATTTGTTTTTATTTTCCTGCAACTTTATTATTTTTTGATGGATTACATCAATAAGAGTTATATAAAAGCACATATATTTCGAACGAAATGCATTAATTATCGATATATTCTCCATTTGCTTCTCTAAATCAAAAAATAATGCAGATTCTTTAGTAATTAGATTAATAGGGGGCTTTATTTTATGAAGCTCTAATTCAAATGGAATTTTGGATGATCCAAAAATATTCAATGGTTTAGAATTATCAGGATAATATATTATCATTTTGTATTTTATTTCTTTTTTATTTCTAACCAAATCGTATAAGTAATTGAAAGTTTCCTCAACTTCAAGCTTCTTATTAAAATGGATTTGTCTAGAATCGAAGATGTAATCACTATTTTTGAAATAATTTATTGCTTTATATTTTCTTTTTTTAAAATCCCGAAAAAAATAATCTCCATCTTTCAAATAAATATATTGATTTATTGATTTAATTCTCCAAAAAATTTCAAAAGAATTCACTACAATAATGTCAATTCTTCTCTCTTTGGTTAATGAAAATAAATAAGCTAATAAATCTTCTTTATCTATTTTATATTTTGATTTTGGAGAGCAGAAATAGTTTATGAGTTTATGTAATAAACAACCGTTGATCATTCCCTTCGCATTTAGATAATCACATATTTTAAGTTCTATTTCCTTCATTTTTTAATCCATTTCAATCTTTTTTTCATCTAAAAACTTAAAAAAATTTTCTTTATTATGTTTCAATAGTTTCATTTGTTTTTTTAGGCTTAGTACATTTAAAAAATTGCAATTCTGCCGATTTTTTGCCTCATTTTTGATACTAAAATTTAGTAAATTCAAATAATTATCGGTATAATAATTAAAACTCTTTCGTAAGGATAAATTACCTGAGGGTTGAACGGCATAGGAACCAAATTTTAATAAGTCCTCCCTTTTAAACCAATCTGGAAAAAATGAACGAGTCCCATATTTCCTATTGTAAAAATCCAAATCATTATAAATTCTAGTACCCGGGAAATGATGGTAAAAGCGAATATTAAAAGAATCGGCATCAATATTTTCCTTTAAGATCATCTCTTCTAACCTATTAAATGTTTCTAATTGTGATCTTAGAGTTTCACCAGGATGATTGATTAGAATGTTTATCATAAAAAAACTATTTAATTTTTTATGAATTAGATACAACTTTTCAAACTTCTTTAAGTAAGAATTGGGATTATTAGTTTTGTTCATCAAATTTAGCATCTCTTTTGAAAATGTTTCAAGCCCATACATTAGATAAAATTTTTTTCGATTTAATTTTTCTAATAACTCTTCATTTAGTATGTCAAGCCTGGTTTCAATCCATGTATATTTGTGATCTTCATATTTATATAAATCTAAGAATTTTTTTAGCCATTTTTGATTCATTCCAAAAATTGGATCATAAAATCCAAATACATCTATATCATGCTCGGATCCATAGTCTCTCATATTTTTTACTTCTTTAATAGCTCTTATAGGGTTATAAACTCTCCAATTTTTAACATTCTTATTATTTAATGACATATTTTCCATACAAAAAAAACAATTAAATGGACAACCTCGTGATAAGTTAATGCTCAGATGGTTAAAATGTGTAATATATTTATCGAGTATTGAGAAACTTATCTCAGGTAAATCATCTAGTTTTTCAACAGGATCACTTTTTAGAATCCTTGGAACCTTCTGCTTTTTAAAAGATTTTGAAATTAAATTATAAAGTGTTAGTTCTCCCTCCCCCAAAATTATATAATCTCCAAGAGATTTACCATTTGCAAAATCATAAGGCCTTGCTGAAATATGTGTTCCGCCCAAAATTATTAGTGCTTCTGGAAAATGTTTTTGAAAAAAATCTGCAATTAACCGACCAGATAAATAATGATTTGATGTAGTTATTGATATTCCAATTAAACTATTAGCATCTAATTCAAAATTCAAACTATTTGTAAGATTAAACATTTCTTTTTCAAATATATCTTCATCTTTGAAGGAGGTAATAGTCAACCTGCCTAGATCTTGTTCTATTGGTAAATATAACATATCAAATTGAAGATGTGGTAATTTCTCTTTTAAATAATTTTCTATATAGACTTCCCAGATTAAAATCTCATCTGTTAACTGTTCTTTCTCCAATAAAAAAGGTTGAACTAATAAAATTTTCGTTATCATTATTCATAATCCATTTTATAAAGTCTTCTGAAATTATCTATTTAAAGACAAATTATTTAAAATCTTAGAAATTAAAGGTATATGTTCCCTTAATTTATGGAGAGAAATTTATTTATACTCGCATTTCTTCTGGTTTATAACAAATAAGGCGTGGACGCTGAAAATTCAACTAATAACCCCGTAGCTATGGAGCTTAATAATCAATAGGTAATTCACTTTGGATTTTTATTCAAATCTTTATTTATATAATATTAAAAACTGACCATCAGATTCATTAAAGTCAAGAAAGATAATATTGGAAAAATATTTTTTTGCATTATATTCAAAATAATACCCAAATAATTATTCTATGTTTAAAAATCAGATTTTTAAACTCTGCAAAATATTTCGATAAATTTTCTGAGTCTCTCTATCTATATATTTGTCTTTTGAAATAATCTATGATATGCTAAAAAAAGGTAAATTCAAGTTAACATCATACATTTTGGATGAAAACATTATTTTTTACAAGAGTACAAATAAGAACAAAAAATATTTAGGATTTTTTGGACTTCGTACTAGTAGCTTTTATCCCATAATCTCGATATTAAACAATTTCTTAAAAAAAAGATTCATTAAATATTATTCAATTCAAATGAACACGAAAAATTTTGAAAATTACTTTTATTTGATAAACCTTGAAACTAGTTCAAGGAATGAAATAATAAAACTATGGTGTTTAATAAAAGAAAAAATTGAAAGTAATTACAATGATTTGACTTTTTTAAGTAAGGAACTTTTGGAGAAAACCTTTTTAGAGATTATAGACGATGATTTGATGAATGACTCACTCATAATGAAAAGTAAAAATCTTAAACTTATAGGAGATAATAAAATAAAATTTTTTGAGTTTTTTAAAATCAATTTTGATAATTTAGACGATAAACTATATTTTTTAGAATCATTTTTAGGTTATATTAACAATTTAAACCTGTTTGGTTATCTTATTCTAAATTTTCAAATTCTAATTGATGATATCATAACTATTTTTACTTATTTCACCGTGATTTTGGAAAATATAGAAAAAAAACCAGATATAATGAATAAAGTAAATGATTTTTTTAACCTAGCTTTATTAGAAAAAAAAGAGGTCAGTTTAAAAAAAATTGGTCTTTTTTTATGGCGTTATCCCCTTTTCGATGATAGTTATCCATTTATCGAACTTTCTGATTTATTTAAAAAAGAAAAAAGTGCGAATTTTAAAAATATTCATCAATTTAATCAATATTTTGAACGTGCACTTAAAAATTATCAAATTGATCATATAAGAATTAATAAAAACATGCTTTTTATTTTCAATAATGTTTTGTTTATGTCATTTTTTGAATGTAATCCAAAATTATTGCTGAACATTTTTAAGAAATATTATTCAAAATATATGATTTATTTGCTGGTTTTTAATGAATTAGATCTTAGTGAATTATTCCGAATGGAAATAAATTTGTTAAGAAATGTAAAAATATTGAGCATAAATGATTTTTTGGGGTTAGATCTATTAATTTTTAGAAATTCATCTAATTAAAATATGCCCAAATTGATCGCTATATCCTCCGCTGAATAATCCGGATGGAGTTTAATAAATGCTTTTTTTTCGCCATTTGGAGTGATAAGGGTATTCACTTTAATAACTTTAATATTATGAATCTTTTCAATTGCATCCTTTATTGTTTTTTTATTAGCAGATCTCTCAACGATAAAAACTATTTTATTTTCTTTCTCAATCAAATCAAATGTTTTCTCCGTTATCAGAGGTTTTTTAATTATTTTATAATTATTTTCCATTAGATATTCTCCTCATATTTGTTTAATTCATTAAATGCCGATTGAGTCCAAAGAATTAATCTGCCAGGTAATCCTCCAGGTGCTAGATTATCAATAGATAGGTCATTAAATTTAACAATTTCCGCTCCAGGAATATTTCTTGATGCTTTTACTATTCCAAAGTCATCCTTTATCACAAATAAAAAACCTTTTCTTTTTTTATATTTACGTCCTCTTCTTTTACCCTTTCCAGCCCTAATTTTTTTATTAGTTTTTACTTTATTTAATTCTTCTTGCAATCCAAATTTACATAGTACTGAGTAAATTTGTTCTGTTTTTTTTATTGTTTGAATCTTATCATCAACAACTAATGGAATTTCCGGAATATTAGAAATGATATGCCCTCTTTTTTCAACCCAAAGAACATCTCCAGAAGCAGATAATGCTGATATGAGTGCCTGTAGCTTAGTTTTTTTATTCATTTTTTTAACAATCTTTTTTTCAACTTTAATGGGATGAGTTCGCCTCCCTCCTTTTGCATATGGTACTCTGCCAACATTACGTGCTGTAGGATATCCCGAACCCTTTAGTCTTGGAGCTCTAGATAATCCATGACCCGTACCCCAGCTTTCGGCGGTGTTTCGTAATCCCGCTCTGGAATCTCTACCCTGAATTTGTTTTTTACGGCTTTGTGATATCTCTACCGCTTTTTGAATGAGATCTTTTCTAGGCTTGACCTCAAATACTTTAGGTTTAGATATAGTTTCTTTTTTTTTAACGTCTAAACTGTATATATTAACTTTATCCATAATATCACCAAAATTTAATTAATTATTTTTTTTGTTGACTTTCTCTATTTATAAAGGATATTTCGGGAGATTGTGTGATGAATGGGGTTCTAGGGCGTAAAGATTTCCTTATTCTGATTAATCTCTTTTTTGGACCTGGGATAGAACCTAATATTAAAAGATAATCTCCTTTAACCATGCCATACCTAATAAAACCCCCTTTAGGATTTATTTCTTCCTCATTTTCACCAATTAACATGATTCTTTTATTATATTCCGTTCTTTGATGAAAACCTAATTGGCCTGGCCGGGGCACCGTATAAAGAACTCTAGCAGGGTGCCATGGCCCTATACATGCTACAGCTCTTTGTACCTTGCTATTTTTTCGTGTTAATATCCTAATACCGCTTCTTTTAACTGGTCCTTGGAACCCCTTGCCTTTTGAAACGGATATTACGTCTATTAACTCTCCCTCATTAAAAACATCTCTCGCTCTTATCTCTTTTCCCAATTTTTTTATTAATGATGAGAAACTCTTTTTTGGATCGCTTGTAGCAAATTTAATTTCAATGATATCTGGTTTTTTCCTTGAAATTGATGTTTTATATGGTTGAGTTTGAAATATTCCTCTTATATCACTTGTTTCATTGATTTTTTTTAATATATCATTTTTAATTTTTTTAAAATCATATTTTTCATAATCTGGAACATTGATTTTTCTAGTTATAAAATCATTAATTTCTTTAGTAAATATATCTCCAATAATAAATTTTCCATAATCATCTGTACTATAAAGCCTAATTCCAATTAGAATCAATGAAGGAACCTCAACTATAGTAACTGGTTTCATTAATTCTTTTCCGTAATAGGGACTATTTTTTTGGTCTTCAATGTAGGTTATATGAGTCATACCTACCTTAAATCCTGCAAAACCTTGAAAAGTATCATTATTCGTTAAGGTATCCCAATGCCTTATACGTCCTTTAATGATGGCAGCTCTTTTTCTAGGAAGATATGCTAAAGAACCATGCCTAGGAGCGTGTTTTTTTCGATGTGCCATAAATTATCACTTGAACATAAAAATATTGCAAATTAAATAAATTTTGCGATAAGAATGGAATAGGCTTCCTTGTATACAGACTTGATAAAAAAAAAGTTGTTTAAAAAACAATATCTAGATAATAATTTAATGTCAATATTGATAAAAAATAATGCTAAAATCCATGAAAATTATACTCTTAATGGCCAGAAAGAGAATTTTCTATTAATAACTTGCCATAATTGTAAAGAAGTAAATAATGATTTTTATAACAATAAAAAATGCATTCAATGCCTTTTTATGAATATTTATCATTATCGAAATAAAAATTTCAAAGAAGTTTTAATAAAATCAAAAAATCTATACATAAAAAATGACCAATTAAATCAATTACTTTCTTATTTTAAAAAATTAAAAACTATAAAAAAGATACTTAAAAAAATTCAAAAATTCAAAGAAATTAAATGTGCTTATAAAGAATTTAACTGTAAAATTTCAAAACAATTCGATTTGCTTGATAAGATACAATTTCTGGATCCATTTTCTTTCTATAATGCCCTGATCAAAATCTACAAAGTGATAACAAAAAATAAGGTTGGCATAAACAAATGTAAAATTTGCATTGAGGCAATCATTTCCAAACTAAAATCTATTTTGGGTTTGTTAAATAATTTGGAAATTTTAAGATTCTATATAAAAACAGAAAATATTGATAAACAAGTACCTAAAATAGGATGGTATCATAGATATTTATTTCAAAAAAACTTACAAATAAATGAAACAATAGAAAAATGTGTTAATCAAGATACTCTCTTAGGGCTAGATTTAATCAAGGTTTATACAATTGGAACTCCACCACTATATAAAATCTCAATTTTTGAAGAATTTAGTGAATATGAAAAAATTTATCAATTTTGTTTAAATTTGGATTCCAAATCAGAAGAAAAATTTTTTATAAGTATAATTGAAGATGTTATAAAAAATATTGAGTCAATAGAATTTGATGAGATTGTATCGCTACCAAGTTTAATCAGATTTTATAAGAATGCTGCTAAAAAACTTCTTGATAAAAAATATCTTAAACTAAACATTGAAGAAAAAGAACGTCTCGCTTATTTAACTAGCCTCAAAATATTAAATCTTGAAAAATTATTTCCTCTCTTAATCGACGATTATGTAGAAGAGATTTTTTTAGATGCGCCTCATGATAATATTTATTTGAATCACCAAGAGTTTGGAAGATGTGTAACTTGCCTAAAACTAAACATGATGGAACTTGAACGCATAAAAACTTTTTTAAGAATTTACAGTGGACAAAGACTTGATTATTCTAATCCTAGTTTAAAATTTGTTATTAAAAATGAATTTTTTAATTGTAGATTTGCTATTGATGTAGATCCTCTTCAAATAGATAAAATAGGATTAGATATTAGAAAATTAAATAAAAATATCTTCTCAATTCAAGATTTATTAAAAAATGGTACACTAAACCCTGAAATTGCAGCTTTTTTATATTTTTGCATATTAAATAGAATAAATATAACCGTAATGGGCGAAACCGACACAGGAAAAACAACATTAATAAATACCTTAGATTTAATGACTCCAAAAGATTTTAGAAAAATCTATATAGAAAATACCGTAGAATCTTTGAATCAAAGAGGATTTGGAAAACATCAATTAAAATATTTAGTTGATTCAGATGATAATATTAATCTTCAAAATGATATTTTTAATCCATTTTCAAAAAGTAACCAAATAAAAACACTTTTACACCGCTCTCCAGATTTAATTTATTTAGGTGAGATCTTAACAAAAGAAGAAGCTCAAGCCATGTTTCATTGCTTAGCATCGGGTTTGGTGGGCTTTCAAACGATTCATTCTAACTCGCTGGAATCGCTACTAAATAGACTAATTTATTTCTTTGATATTGAACC
>CAZRIR010000008.1:0-15973 GCA_964600195.1 uncultured archaeon
CTAATAGAGTCTCCAATTTCTTTAAATTCACCATTTAAATAATAAAGTTCTATAACTTTATTATTCTGAACTTTGAACCCTAATTGTACATCATTATTCATATTTTCAAATAACTTGAATTCTTTTTTTTGATGTAGTTCTATCTCTTGGAGAAGTTTTATTTCTGAATCTATAATTTGCATTCCTTTAAATGCTTTTACCATATTTTCGTCAATCAAGGTAATCATATTATTAATAAATAATTTAAAAATTATTATAGATATCTTAAAATTTTTTTTGATTTTCTTAATGTTGATTTTTCATTATTTTTCATTTTTTTATTTATAATGAAATATTTAACCAATCTGGGGCAATAGTACATGTATAGTTCATATACAGTTCGCATGAAGAAGTGAAAGAGAGAGACAAATAAAAAAGGTTAGATTCATTAAATGTCATTTATACTATTATCATGACAATTACAAAAAATGATTTTAAAATGACTGAGAAATTAACCCAAAAAGTTTCTTCAAATGGAAGAATCGTCATACCAAAAGAGTGGAGGGATAAATTAGCGATTGATGATACAAATTTGGTTGAGATGGAATTAAACGAGGATAAAGTAATCCTAATTAGAAAAAAAATTCATCCTCTCGAAATTGAAGATAACCTTTTTGAGGGAGCATCTCCATTTACAGATAAAGAACTGGAAAAAGTAAAAAGATCGATAATTCCAATTAAAGAGCAATTCCTTTTTTTTGATTTAAAATGACGGAAAAAACAGTCTTTGTTGAATATGTTCAAGAATAGATTACCCACATCAAGGTACGTTCAAAATCAGAATGAGGTATAAATTTGAAAATATATTAAAAAACTCACCACATGGTTCATATCCACATGGTTCATATAATAAAGAAATTAAACTAATTTCTCCTCTTTATAATATCGTTCTGATCAAACTACCAAAAAATTATAAGAGTCCATGAATCTATATATCTTAGAACCTAGTAACTTTTAAGAGGAATTTATTATGGCCACGGAAAAAGAAAATGTAATGCAAATGCTAAAAGATCTTCCAGATGATATAACATTAGAGGAAATTATGTATCATTTATATGCCCGGGAAAAGATTCTGCGTGGTTTAAAGGATGCTGATGAGGGTAACAAAGTTTCCAATGAAAAAGCAAGGGAAATTATCGGAAAATGGCTCGAATAGAATGGAATTCGCGCTCTTTAGAAGATCTAAATGAAATATATGATTACATCGCTCGAGATTCTAAAAGTTATGCTAACCTTTTTATTAAGAAGTTATATGATTCAGTTCAAAAATTAAATCAATTTCCAAATATTGGAAAGATCGTAACTGAGATAAACATTCAATCTGTAAGAGAATTAATCTTCCAAAACTATCGGATAATTTACAGAATTTCCAATGATATTGTAGAAATTATAACTATATTTTATGGTAGTCGATTATTGAGATTATAGTAATAAATGTTAACTATACATTTTCATTTTTAAGGATCAAATTTATTCCTCATCGCGTTTTTAAGAAAAGAATTTGTCTCGAAAGGTAAATACGTATGTCGATTTACTAAGGAATTCAGATCAAAAATCAGTCAAGAATTATATTCAAGAAAAGATCAACTCATTTTCTAATAGAATACAAGAATTAGCTGGAACTTTAAAAAGAAAATGGAATTCAGCTATTAATAAAAAAAATAATTATCCTGTTCTTAATGATATTGAAGCCAGAACGTTTTTTTATTATGATAAGTATGGAATTGAAAGACCATCGAAAATTGGTTTTATGTGTGCCATTTGAGGAGAAATTGGAATAATTACGCATGAAATTACATCGATTTTTGAATATATTCATGGTGTTAACAATTTTTTCGAGATAGTTAAAGGAAAAAATGATTATTGGAAGCGGAAAGCCATATCTGGGTTCTTTCTAACAATTGATTATCGTTAAATATGTTCAACTGAACATAAGTTTATTTCATTCGGAAAAATTTTTAAGAAATAAGTAGAAGAAATTCTTATGAATGATCCTCAAATTTTAAATTCTAATTCTGATTCAAGGTATGATGTATTAATAATTGGGGCGGGAATTGGAGGGCTTATAACTGGTAATATATTGCAAAATAACGGTTATAATGTCATTATCCTTGAAAAAAATGATCATGAAGGTGGATATTTTGCAAATTTTAAGCGTAAGCAATTTAATTTTGATGTGAACCTTCATTGGACAAGTGGTTGTGAAAAAGGAGGAGTTGTGTATAATACTTTAAAAAGATTTAAAGGAGAAAATTGTATCGAGTTCATTAAATTAGACGAATTTTATCATTGGATAGATCCTCAGAATAATATTGACTTCCATGCTTCAACATGCCTTCCCGAATATATAGAAACGTTAATAACGTATTTTCCAAATGATGAAATAGAAATAAGGAACTTTTTTGAGTCATATAGCAATATATATGATCCAAGAGTTATTGAAAAATTATCAGGTAAAAAAGTCTCGGAAATAGTCGATCCAAACATATCGAATCCTATCTTAAAAGATATCATGATTGGGGCCTTAGGTTTTTTTGGATGGCCTCCAAATGATTTAAGTGCTCTTTTCATGTTTGGATTTTCAATGATGCATTTTTATCAAGGAGCATATTATATAAAGGGAGGTGCTGGTGCTTTTTCCAATGCTTTGGCAGCCATTTTTAAAAATAATGGGGGGATCATAAAATATAGAGAAAATGTAACTAAAATTAATTTTAATGGGAACAAATTAGAAGGAATCTTTACTAAAGATGAAAATAAAACTAGAAAAAAATATTATTCAAAAGTAGTTATAGCAAATAATAATCCTATTACATTATTGTCTGAATTATCTTTAAAAGAACACGTTATTAGGGAATATGTAGAAAAGCTAAAAATTCGTAAACCATCTTTATCTGCGGTAAATCTTTATCTGGGATTAGATATCGATCTTAACCATTATGGAATTTCTGATTACATGATATGGAGTCCAATAAATAGAAATAATCCCCCTGAGGTCTTGAAGAAAAGCTTAGAAAAGGCAGATTATTCAAAATTACCTATTGGTTCCATTACTATTTATAGCAATATTGATCCCGATTGTTGTCCTGAAGGTAAAAGTATTATTTCTGTTCTTTGTTATGCTCAATATGAACTATTTAAAAAAATTAGCCATCAAAAGGATGAATACATTTCCTTAAAAAATAAAATCTCTGAAGATTTAATTGATTCTATTTCTAGAATCATAAAAATTTCAGATTTAAAATCTCATGTGGAAGTCATGGAACTTGCCACTCCAATAACCTTTGAAAAATATTCAAACAATTATCAAGGAGCAATAATGGGCTGGCAAATGACGCCTAAACAATTCTTTCTTGAAACCATTGGCCAAAAAACTCCAATTGAAAATCTATTTTTATGTGGGCATTGGTCATGTCGAACTGGAGGTTTACCTAATGTTGCAAAAAGTGCAGATAATGCGAGTAGATTGGCAATGAAATATTTAAAACAAGTAAATTAATTCTATTAATTAAATCATTTTTTGATTTTTTATTGATAATACATATCAGATAATTCAAATTGTTATATTTCATTAAATAATATGATTATATTGAATTCTTTGATTGGTTAGATCTCTATAGTCTTTTGCATCGCCATCAAATTTCATTTTGTTTTCAATTTGTAATGATTCAAAATTCATTGGGTCTGCCTCCATTTTGCGTAAATCGTTTTCATCGGTAAATCTTAATTGCTTTTCAAAAAATCTCATTTCTTTCAACCTTAAAATATTAATTTCGAATTTTGAACTTATGACACATCTTTTATGTATTTTATCATTATTTCTTTCTATAATTGTAGAATCAATTTAATTATTTAAATCATAGAGCTTAAATGATTAAATATTTTTATAAATTAGACTTTTCATTTAATTTTGTTTATTATCTTGATATAAAGTTTATAAGATGAGCTTAGATCCACTAATTTTATATACTTGAGAATTATTTGAAATAATTATTGTTTCTAATTCGATTTATTATAGATATCATGTACTCAAATATTTTATTTTTCTATACAAATCCTATTTTTGTATTTTTTTTTCATTCTTAACTAAATTTTCAATAAACTGCTTGAATTCTTCAGATTCTTTTAAACTTTTGTATTTCAAGGGATGTATTTTCTCATTTGAGAATGATTTTTTCAAATTTTCAATAATTCCATTAGGATCGATGTTCACATCAATATCTCGCTTATTCTCATCTCTATTGGTTACTTTTATCGCAGGAATATCTTCTTTTGACTTTTTTAATTTTTTTTTTGAACTTGTATGATCCTTTTTATTATTATTATTATCTTGATCATTGTATTTTTTCAAAACTAATTTATTATTCCTATTGACATCACCCCTTGTTAACCAATCACGCTTAATATATGGGACGTTAAGCAAAAAGGGTCTTTTAAGGGAGCTTAACCTGATAATGCATTGTCCTCCTTCTAAAAAAGAAAGAAACTCACCACTTTCCTCCTCGAGATTCAATAATTCGCATATAAGACGTCGTTGCATGTGGTTCTTGAATATAATCAAAACACCACAATTAGCCAATATTTCTTCACTTACTTTAGGTCTTGTAGCAAGAGAAATCAAGCATTCACCAGTCCCTCTTTGCAAGAGGACAATATCTTCCAAATAAGAGCTCAATTTTGTCTGCGAAGATAAATCGCTTGGAGCAAAATATTGCACATCCTCGACAATGGTCACATGCTTGATATCAGTAAAATTATAAGAACCACGAGTTAGGTTTTCATCCCATAAATATTTTAATATCATGTTCAGGAAGAATAACGCATCTTCTTTTTCTCCTCTAAGCTTAATGATGGTACTTAAATCAATGATAACGTTTTTATCAAGCAGATTTTTTATATTTACATTGTATCTTGTAGCAAAAATCTTCTTAAGTGGTCCAACAGAAAATCTTCTTATTCGATTTTGAATGCTAATGAGCGTTTGGTGCAACATACTTAAAGTTCGATAATTTATATTCTCTTTTACGCGAAAAATAAAAGAATAATGTAAAAATAAATGAAATTCTTGTGAGAATAAAATAAATTATCACACTTTATTAGGGAATGATAACAATAATTTAAAATCTTAACCTGTTCCTAATTATATGAGTGATAATAAACAGAGTGGAAGTAGTTTAATTAATCAAAGATTGCTAATTTTTTCATCTTACATTTTAGTATTTGTTATCTCTCTCATAGTTATGATTATATTGCCAATTGCTAATTTATTTTTACGTCTTTTAGTGGCTGATATCATCTCAACATTATTTATTTACATTATAAGTGTTATTTATAAGAACACGAGTATATATGATCCCTATTGGAGTGTCTATCCTTTATTTATTGCGTTTTTTTGGTTTTTTTATCTCAATTCTACCATATTCTTGAAACAAGTAATAATTTTGGTCTTGGTCATTACATGGAGTTTTCGGCTTACTTTTAATTGGATGAAATATTGGAAAGGCATGAATCACGAGGATTGGCGTTATACAATGTATAGGAAATATAAGCGACCAATATTCGAGATCATTAATCTTTTTGGTCTCCAAATACTCCCTACGTTCTGGGTTTTTACTGGATACCTTTCATTATATCCTGCCTTCTTGCCAAATAAGTTTATTGGATTATCGGACATAATTGGTATGGGAGTTATTATAATTGGAATTGTATTCGAAACTATAGCTGATATTCAATTACATGGATTTTTAAAAAAAGCAAAACCAAGAGAAAATATCACATCTGGATTATGGAAATATTCGCGGCATCCAAATTATTTTGGCGAGATTTTATTTTGGTGGGGTCTGTTTTTTTTTGGATTATCATCAGATATAACCTTTTGGTGGACTATTATTGGACCGATATTCATTACCTTGCTCTTTATTTTTATAAGCGTGCCTTTAATGGAGGAACGATGTTTAGAACGCAGAACTAATTATAAAGATTATCAAAAAACGGTATCCATGTTAGTTCCATGGTTTCCAAAAAAAAATAGATGAGAAAAAGGCTATTTTAGATTAAAAATATAAAAGCTATTTTTAGACTACTTGCTAAAGATAAATAAGGAAAATAAACTACTCAACCAATTAATTTCTAATTCTCTAAAAGAAGCTATTTATCACGTAAAAATATCTTTTTAATGTCAATATATATCAAAGAATCTACCCTACACTTTGAAAATGATTCTATTTGAATATTTTTTTTGAATAATGGTCCATCGAGAACTAAGGTATGATACTCGCCATTTTCTCCACAAATATCAAGTCCTGTTTCAGCATTCAACTTTATGAGTTTTTCTAAAGAATGGTTATTTAATTCCATTCCAATCCATTCTTCCGTGAACCACGGCTTCTTCACGCAAGAAAAAATTATTTTAAAATGATATGAAATTAGTTTTTTAATGATTTCATGCCTATCAAGACCCCATAATGGAGTGAATACTTCCACACTTGAAGTTTTACAGCATTCCTTTATCCAATTAGGATGCCCATTAACTTCTGCAATATCACCCGTAATTAACGTTGATATTTCATATTGTTTTTTCATGGAATTGATGGCTTTTACATAACTATCTTTATAAGGTTCATTGATTTCTAAAGAATGATGTGGTAGATTCAAAGAATCTGCTTGATACTTTAAAAATTCAAGAGGGTGGGCAAGAAATTGAGGATTTTTCGGTATGAAAGTTACTAAGCATTTAATTTGATATCCTGATGATATTGCTTCATGTAATGCTAGTGATGAATCTTTTCCACCTGTCCATAACATTATTGCATTCTTAAGATCCATACTCATTATTTATATTTTAGAAATTAAATACAAAAATTTTATGAGCAATATTTTAAACCATATTTTTTACCAAGAACATTGATAAATTGACTAATACAAATTGAATTTTCAAAAAAAAAGAGAAAATTTTTAAGACTAAAATAAGATGTATATAAAAAGAAAAGAGGTGAATATTATAGGAAAATTAACTAAAATGCATGTTGGGTATGAAATATTGAATCCACCCCAAATGGTAAAACCACGTGATATTTTGGAAGGAAAAATTATTGTTATGAACAATGATGAAGTTGATCTCAAGCTTAAGGAACTTTTCATAGAACTTGTAGAATATTATGATGAAGATTACGGTGAAGGCCTTTCTCCTGTTAAAAATAAATTACAAAAGTATTATATCAATACAAGAGGAATGATAGAATCAAATGAAACACAGGAATATAATTTCAAAATTAGGTTACCTAAATGGAAAAGAAGAAGAGGAAGGAGAATTTCTAACTGGAACTTACAGCTCAGATTTAAACAAAAAACAAAATTAATTGCTTCAAGGGGGTCAATCAGTAGGAATGCCACATGCATTTTACCGGTGAAAGGTTCTATGAGTATTCCTTCTTTTGGCTCTCTTTAGTTAATTATTAAATGAAAGCAAGTAAATTTTAGATTTTATTTGTCCTTAATATCATCTTAAATGACAAATTAATCGTTTTTAAAAGATTGGTTATTGAAAAAATATTTAAAAATACAGAATCTTCTCATATTAAGATCACTTTTTAAGATATTTAATGATATTTAAAGACAATTCTTAAAGAAGTATGGTTTCTATTTTAAAACATACACTAACAAATTGCCTTATGTTTTAATTCAAAAATTTATGCTTGTTTTTTCAATATTGCTTTTAGATATTTCCATTTCTGAACAAAAATTGCATTCAGCATTGCTATTAGCTTTCTTACATATCTCACAAGTTTTTTCATGTTGAAATCCAATTGATTTACCCGCACGACGTTTTGGAGAAAGAATCATGGATAATAGAAAAATAAAGCTAACAACTATTGCGATACTCGATCCAGAAGGCAAGTTAAAGGTGAATGAAATATATAGTCCAATGAAGGATGACATTATTCCAAATATTATTGATAAGTAGATAATAGTATTAAATTTATAACTCCACTGATATGCTGCTGCAGCAGGAGTAATAATCATCGCAAATACTAATAATGCCCCAATTGCTTTAATTGATACTACAATGGCAAGAGAAATGAGTAAAAGGAATAAATAATTTAAAAACCTTGTTGGAAGACCAACAGATTTCGCCATTTCCTCATCAAATGTAGAAAAGAATAATTCTTTTTTCATGAAATAGATTATGCTAATGACTAAAATTGTGACAAAGATTAATAAAATAAAATCTTCTGACGTGACAGTTAAAACATTTCCAAATAAAAGTGCACTTACGGCGACATTATATGTAGGATTTAAAGTTATAAATAATATGCCTAATGCCAATGTAAATGAAAATATAACACCGATTGCAACATTTTTATCTTCTATAAATCCTTTTTCATTAATATAACCAATAGTCAATGCAGATCCTCCCCCAAATAATAGGATCGTGAAAAAGGGATTAAGACTTAAAAGAATTCCAAACGCTCCACCTGCAAGTGAGGCATGAGCGATTCCTGCTCCCATAAAAACCAATTTTTTTAAAACTATAAAAACACCCACAATTCCGCATACAATTCCTACAATTAAACAAGTAAAAAATGCTCTCAATAAAAATTCATATTTAAAAAGGGCTTCAAAAAAATTAATTGTAACGAGAAACATCTCAATGTTTAAATCTTTCTATTTTTTTTTATTTAAGAACAATTTTGACTATTATGATAACAATAAACTATTATAATTAAATTTTATTTGAAAAAATTTTAAATTTTAATTAAACGGTTAAAATATGTTTTAATCTTCACTTTTATGATAACGAAAATATACCATTACACCAATAATGGATGCGATTGAAAGCCCAAATATTAAATAAATCCATATATAATTTGCTAAAGAGGGTGGTTCAACGGGATGAGCCAAACTCCATAAATCATATTCTATCATTTCTTGATAGGTAGAGATTGCTTTTATCATTCCATTCCATGCTACTTCCACACCTAATAATGGTGTTAAAAGAGATAATTCTGATCCAGTTGTTCTAGCAATTTCATATGCACTATCAGATTTATGTTGAGGATCATATACTATTAATTTACATCCTGATTGTTCCATGGTGTCAATGACGTTTGCAATATCAGCGGCAGAAGGTTCTTTGTCTTCTCCTGGTTCGATTAATGCAACCCGATCCATATCTAATAGAGTAAATAAGTAAAAAAATGCAGGATGGGACACAACTACTTTCAAACCTTGTAATTCTTGTTTTGAATTATTAATTTGAATTAGAAGATTATCTAATACATTGATATATGCCTTAGTATTATTTGAAAATACATCTTCTTGAGTAGATTCCAATGAACATAAGGTATCATTTGCTTTATATGTAAAGTTTTTAATATTATTTGGATCCATCCAAACGTGTGGATTATAAGCCCCTCCCTCAGCAAGCAATAAAGGATCAATCTTGAGCATGCTTTCTTCCTTTAATTCTACGATAGTTGGTGTCCAATCACCACTTGAATTTATAGAACTGGCGGTTATACTCCACCATGGCTCTAGATCCTCAATTCCCATGCGGAATACAACATCCGCCTCTCTTAATGCAATAACCTCTGCAGGTGTTGGTTCATAGGAATGAGGATCTTCTTGACCGGAAACGATAGTAGTAATAATACTTCCTGAACCGACTATATTTTGAATGACATTTCCTATAATTGAAATTGTTGCAACAATATTTAGGGATGTATCTGATGATTCAATACCTGGATCAAATTCAATACCTGGATCAATTGTTTTATCTTGTTCGAATCTGTTGATAGGATTATAAACAGAAATAGAAAAGCCTGAGATAATCCACAGAAGAATCAAAAATATGATAAAATGTAATTTTATTTTTTTTTTCATTTTTTTTATTATTTATATCAACTTTATGAATTATTAAGTTAAGTAACATATATAGAAATATTGCGAAACTTCGTAATTGATGTTAAATATAAATAAATGGTGTTTATATTTAACTTTTACGGAAGATCGTAATCGTCATTTAATGTTTGCTAAAAGATTTTCGCTACAATATTATTATTATAGGGTAAAAAAGTTTGATTTTATTATCCAATTTTTAATTCAAATTCAAAATATAACAAAAGAATATATAAATAACAAATACTATAATTTTATTAAATTAATATTATTGAATTTTGAGTAATAATTCATGAATCAATCAAATCCCATTATTAGTTTGAAAAAAATTTTTGTTAAATATCAAAAAATTATTGCCTTACATGACCTTGATTTAGAAATTTATCCACGAGATTATATTGGAGTTTTTGGTCCAAATGGTTCAGGTAAAACCACGTTATTAAAAACAATTATAGGGATTATAAAACCTTCTATTGGAGAAGTTAAAAAATTTAGATTAAATAATACAAATAATAAACAAATAAAAATAGGGTATGTACCTCAGAATCCAATGGTAAATAAAACTTTTCCCGCTTCCGTATTAGAAGTAGTAGAAATGGGGTTATATGGGAATGTCGGATTTTTAAAACCATTAAAACCAAAACATCATAAAATGGCAGAAAAAGCATTACATTATGTGCATATGGGAAATTATAAAAATAGGCCTATCGGACATTTATCTGGAGGGGAATTACAAAAAGTTATGGTTGCACGAGCTCTCGCATTTGAACCTGACGTAATATTGTTGGACGAACCTACTAATGCTTTAGATTTTGTTATGACTAAGAACTTGATGGAAATATTAACTGAATTAAATAAAAATCTAAATATTACTATTGTTTGCGTTAATCATCATCTTGATTTGCTAGTTCCATATTGTTCTCGACTATTAATAATGAATAAAACTATACTCTATGATGGGCCTCCTCATGATCCTAATATTAATCAAGTAATAAACCAAGTTTTTGGTCTAGCAAATCCCTAAATTACAAAAAATAAAAAGGAATGTTAATATGAAAAATTTAGATTATAAAGTTATTAAATATCTTTTCAAGGCTAAATTACCGTTAAAAGTAGGACAAATTGCAAGAGATTTAAGCCTCCCACATTCTACAATAGGAAGCTGCGTGAAAAGATTAGAAAAAGGAAATTTTCTAAAATATAATCGATATAACCCTGTTTATTTAACTGAAAAAGGTGAATCTCTAGCCATTGAACTCCTTAGACACACGCAACTTCTTGAATACTTTTTACATGAAGCTTTAGGATTAACTAAGGAAATTGCCCATTCAGAAAGTGAAAAAATCAATTTACTTCTATCATGTAGTACTATAAATAAAATATGCAAAAAATATGACCATCCCAAAAAATGTCCATGCGGAGAAGAAATCCTTAGTTTTAATGGATGTAGATGTAGTGAAGGCCATTAAAATTCATCTAAATTGATTTTTACTTTTTGATTTTAAAATTATTAATATTTAACTATAGGTATTTAACAATAAAAAATAAATAATTAAAATGAAATGGTAAAATGAAATTACCCTATGTATTCTTTTAACATTTCTAAATATTGTTTTTTCTTCTCCTCTTGGTCTCCACGTTCAGGACCTTCCGCACCTTGAAGTCTTATTTCTAGATATTCCGGACATATTTCACCAATGCAATTTGATTTTTCTAAAGCCTTTTTCATTCCTTTGGAAAATAATTTTTTCCATGAGAGAGCATGTGTGTAAAAGGTAGCAACTTTCGGAATAGGAGTTTTTACAATATTATTAAGTGATTTAACATATTTTGTCATCTTTCTGTCCGAACCAAATGCTTCGATTCTCGTGGCAAAAACTATCGCTTCAGGGGTATCATTAACGAAATCATCAGGCTTTATTGAATCGATGGAACTAACTTTGACATCATAAATCGTTTTCAACCCTTCGGCAAATTGGTTAGACAAGCGTTTCGTATTACCCGCTTGAGAGTTGTGAATGAACCATACTTTTTTCATTTTTTATACCTCAATTATTAGTCTACTTTTTTTGATTAATTTATTTTTCATATTAAATATATTATATGAAGATAAAAATAATGATCAAGTTTTATTGTTTAAGGAGTCCAATTTTTCAACAAATTGACTATCTTTTATAGTTTTTTTGATTTTTTTTATAAATAAAATTCAAAAATGGGGAAGTTTATTTTGTCTCATGATGTTAATAGAAATTTTGAAATACCATAAAGAATATATTCACATTAATAATATTATCATGTTGAGCTATGTTCCAAAAACAGTCTAAAGAATATTTGATTAACCATCTATGGATCTTAGAGCGGTTTACTGGAAATTGTTTATTTGAACATGATCTTAAACCCATTGAAGTTAAAGGCCAATTTCCTATAGATTTAATCTCAAATTTTTTTATCTCATTCTCACGATTTATTAATGAGATTTATTCTGACAAGATCAAAAAGATAAAATTTCAGAAGCAGAAGTTTTATTTTAGAGTCACGGAAGAGCACATGTTTATCGTAAGTTCGGATACTCTCAAAAAGTCCTATGAATCGAAAATCGAACATTTTTTCCTAAAAATCATAGAAAAATTTTATCAAATATACTCTTGTGAAAAAAAGGATGAAGAAATCATGTCCAATAATTTAGATTTTAATGAATTTATCGCCGCAATTGAAGAATTAGAGCGGTAGATGGGTAATAAAAATCAATCTAATACTTGTAATCCTCCTGAATATTAGTGTAAAATATAATTTAGATCTATAAAGTTAAATTAAAATAGATAAATGATTCAATATTATCATAGGTAATTCATTTTTTTTATGATAGAATATGAAAGAAGAAATTTTTAATTCAACATTACAGGAAATCGAGACTATATTTCATTTCTTAATGGAAGAAGAACCCTCTCCCGATGATGAAATCGAAGCTCGAGAAAAGCTTATAGAGTTATTCACAACTCTGAGACAAAATAATACAAATGCACAAATTGCAAGTTTTATAGTGAAAGTTCTTGAAGATTTAGAAAATTGGGACACCTTGGATCTGTGGTTTAAGGAAGTGGATAGCTTGATCGCTGGAATAAAAAAAATATTGGATTATTCCTTCTCAAGTGCTGAATCGGAATCTCAAATAGAAGCAATTTCCACTTCAGAATCTTCATCTAAATCCAAGAAGTCTAAACGAGATGCAGGTGATGAACTCATTGAGATAGTCGCTCAAGTATCTGAACAATTCAAGGGTCAGATTGAAAGTTTAAAAGAAAAAATTGAAGCCCTTCAATTTGAATTAGATAAAAAAACAGAAATCATCGAAGAATTGGATGAAGAAATGCCATTGGAAAAGGAAGAAATAACTGTTGCAGATTATGAAGATGAAAATCTTGAAGAAGGCTCCCTTGAAACAATTCAAGATACTAAAACCACGCCTAAAGCATCAAAACTTGCCCCTCCAAAAATTCACATTCCCAAACTTAGGGCTTCATCTTCTACAACTAAAGAAGAAAATGATCAAATTTCTTTGGATTTATCTGACATGGAAGATACATTGAAAGAATTATCAACGATTGGTGATGTTTTACAAGGGATGTCTGAAACAAATAATGTATTAGAAAAAGCAAAAAATGTTCCTGAAGTCGTTGAGAATGAGATATCCCTTACAAAAATCCCTCAAATGAACTCATCGGAGTTAAAAGAACTTTCTAAATCGCCTCAAAAGAGTTCAGAAACTAAAAATAGTCTTACCCTTTCAGAAATTCCAATGATGTCTACTCTAAAACAATCAGAGAAAAAAGAATCTGAAAATAAAAAACAAATCATTCCTGAAGTGATTGAAGAGACTCCAAATAAAGCAATGCTTACAGAAATTCCCAAAATGGTTCCAAACCACGTTGAAAAAAATCAAAATCTCCAAATTGAACATGAAGATTCTAATCACCATGAATCAGAAGATTTTATTGCAATCCCTTCTCAAAAAGGTTCAAATAAGCCACAAAATTCAAAAAAGAAAGTAATCGTAACCAATGTAATAGAAGAGACTACTAATCCAAATACGAACTCATTAGAGGGCTCTCTTTTCATCCCTGATACTCCAAAAACTGAAGTTAAAAGTATTAAATTACCAAATTCTCAAGAAGAGAGTTCAAATGAAGAAGATGATGCAATTTTCATGTTAAAAAAACCTTCTGTGAAATTAGAGGAGATAAAAACTGAATCTATTAAAACAACCAGGTCTGATTTATTTAATGTTTTCTCATCTATTCCAGATCATGATACTGATGATAATGTAATTGGAACTGAAGCACTTTCGGAGATCGATAAAACTGAAGATACTGAAGATAATGTCAAGAAAAGTAAAAAAAAAGACAAGAAAAAAGAAAAATCAAAAAAGGATGAGAAAATTTCAAAGCAAGGTGAAAGTACTTTCAGGACTAAGGTACCTCCAGAAGAAAGTTCAACTATAGATTATGATAATTTACCTAATAATAAGGAAATATTGTATCAAGACCTGATTGCACTTGAAGGTAAACGGTATAGCATCGAAAAGGCTTTCAAGGAACTTGAGATAAGGCTTACTAATAGGAATATTAATGAGAACGATTTTAGAAAACAAAGTAATGATTTAACCTCGAAATTAAAAGAAATTTCATCAAATATTACAAAATTACGTAATGCAATAGCAAAATTGTAATTATTTTAGAAGATCTCAAAACACGGGGGTATCTCCAATTTATGTCCCGCGGAATTCATCATTTTTTTAACTTTTTCAACATCATTTTCATTTAAATCATCCAACTCCAACTCATAATCAAGATGATAGACAATTTCATCTAATACATCATAGGACAAACCTATCTCTCCTTCATCTGTTTGACCTTCCCATAAACCTGCAGATGGGGCTTTATCGATGATAACTTCAGGAATATTTAAAACTCCTGCAACCTCGCGAACTTCACACTTGTAAAGAGCTCCGATTGGCTCAAAATCAACTCCTCCATCACCATATTTCGTAAAATAACCTATAGCTATCTCCGTTCTATTTCCAGTCCCTGCTACGAGGTAATTTTCTTTTGATTGAGCAATGAAATAATTAGTTAGCATTCTTAAACGTGGTTTAATGTTTGCTATTGCAGTAGTATTTGATTGAATTCTCGGTGATAATGTCTCCATGAATTCTTTAAATATAGACGTTAAATCAATTTTTTCAAATTTAACGTCCAAACAATCAGCTACTAACTCCGCATGTTCAAAATCTTGAGGTATTGATTCACACGGAAGGTTGATGGTAAAAACATTTTCCTTACCAATCGCATTTACACACAAAGCTGCTGTTGTAGCACTGTCTACACCCCCGCTAAGACTCACCACCACTCCTTTTGCTTTCACACTTTCTATATATTCCTTGATCCATTTTTCGATATGTCGGGTTAATTTAGTGTAGTCTATTTTTCGCATGCTTTATTTTCATCTTGATATTTGAAAATTAATGAGAAATAATTTATTTGAAACTTTTTTATAATAATAGTAATACTATTATTATAACATTTTTTGAAAATAAGATGGAATAAAACTAAAATTAATTAGTATAATAAAAAAGTGAGCTTGATAAATGGCTGAAGAATTTAAAAGTATAGTTGATGCTTCTTTTGACAAGGGTATCACTCCCTTCTGGATTTACACGAATGATTATGTCTATGGCATGGTACCGGCAGATCCGAATGGAGATCGATGGATCGAAGTTTCATATACATTTGAAGATCCAGATGAACCACTAGCTACAACAGAGCGTGCTGCAGATCTAAGTTATCAATTTCTATTTGAGGAATTAGGGAAAGGAATTAGTTTTTATGTCGACGATTTTAAAGTAATTGACATAAAGGAATTTGCACAAGGTTTAGAAGGAAAATCAGGCTCAGAGAAAATTCAATCGGTTACTCAAGAATTAATAAATAATTCGGGAGCATATGCTGCTAACTTTCCAATTATAAAAAGTAAGGACGAA
>CAZRIR010000008.1:15983-17758 GCA_964600195.1 uncultured archaeon
AACTTGGGAAGTTAAAAGAAAAAGTGTAATGTCCTTTATTTAATTACTTTAAAAATTCAGCCTTTTTTCTTTAATTTTAGATGTATAAATTTCTTCTTTGAGGATGTTTTTTAGTAAATTCCTCATCAATTTTTCTTGCCATTTGATAATTTAAATTAGGATCTCGTTCCCCTATTACTTTTTTCAAATGGTTTCCATGCTGTTGAGAATATTTTTCAATTCCTCCCGCAAAAATATTTTGATTTTTTTGAATTGGAACTACCATGCCAAACAAGCGGAGCATGTCGTCAGCGGATAGTTTCTTTCCAATTTGATCGTCAATGTCTTTATCAATATTTCTCACGATGGAACCCATTGATAAAGAAGAATACGGACTTAATTGCTTTGATTTTAACCAATACGCATTTGGTTTTTTTGTAATGAAAGTATCTGTATTACCATCCTCATCCGTGGAACTTATGACTCTCCAATCTTTTTTATTGGAATTGTCATATTCTTTTTTCATCTTTTTCATAACAGATGCAATCGGCTTTGCTTGTAAATCTTCTTCTATTTCTCTCTTCTTATCAGTCATATTCTCTATAATATAAAATTAATATACCTATAAAAATATAAAGAAAATATTTCTAAAATCTTATTTATATCAAAAAATATCGGTTTTTTTAAATCTAGTTTTGTACTTATGCTAAAATAACCTCACGAGAACAATAATGATTATAAATGCTTTAGAAAATACCATTAACATTAAAATTGTATATTTTGGACCCGCTTTATCAGGAAAAACCACCTCAATTAAATCCCTTTTTAATCATTTTGGTAAGTTAGATGAATTGATCAGTATTGAAAATACTCTCAATAGAACACTGTTTTTTGATTATGGGACTATTATTTTCCAAAACGAACATTGGAAACTTAAAATACATCTTTATAGCACAACGGGACAAGACTTTTACATGGTCACTCGACAAACCACCCTAAAAGGTATTGATGGCTTGATATTTATTGCTGACTCTCAAAACAAATCCTATAAACGAAATATTATCTCTTGGAATGAACTTCATAATTATTATGAAGATGAAATTGAAAAAATACCAATTGTTATATGCTTTAATAAACAAGATTTGCCCGATAAGTTCAAATCAATGATCTTCCTCAATGAGATTGGGCATAAAACGTTTAAAAACATCGCTGTTGAATATACCATCGCATTAAATGGAGAAGGTATTTTGAGTTCATTTGAAACGATTCTTAAATTAATATTTCAAGATTTGATCAAGAGCCAACTTCTTGAAATTAAAGGTTCAAATTATTTAAACTCTTGAGGCAATAAATAACATTCCCAGCAGCATTCAAAAATTCCATCCGATAAAATAATATTAATTTTTTAATTTTTAATTAATTAGAAAGATATTAACCCGATTTCAAATTATATTATCCATAACTTAATAAATTATATAATCCAATAAAATTCAATTAAGATAAACACTAAATTTTGACTAGAGATAAATGCCTCAATTAGACATCTCTGACTGGCGGGAAAGATATAAAAGTAAGGAGATAACTCCAAATCAGATAGTTGATATAATAAAACCCGGTTCAAGAGTTTTTTTCGGAAGCGCTTGTTCTGAACCTGTAATTCTAACAAGTCAATTAGCTAATAACATGGATAAATTAGTGGATTGTCAAATATTCCATTTTTTTACATTATCCGATCAAAAATTTTTCATCGAAGAACAGCCTAGTCTTTTCAGGCATAACACGTTATCAATGATTGG
>CAZRIR010000009.1:0-7980 GCA_964600195.1 uncultured archaeon
TTTTAATCAGACTATCCATTAAATAATAAGTAAGTTAATAGAAAAATTTCTTGGTACCCTTAATAATATGAGTAATACTAACGTAATATACAAAAATGTAAAATTATATGATTGTTCATTTGTCAATAAATAAAGAGTTAGCTGACTAAAATTCAGGGATTAACAAGATAAAATTGCTTCCTTTCAAATGATTTCCTTCTATCCTATTTTCTACCCATATCTTGCCATTATAACATTTAATAACTTCATTAACAAGGGATAATCCAATCCCCATTCCTTTTCCGTTGCCCGGGATGCTATTTTTTTTAAATATCTTCTTTTTCTTCTCATCATCGATTCCAAAACCATTATCTTGAAACTGTATTTTCAGATAAACAACATTATTTTTAATTTCTTTAGTTACTTTTATTAAAATCTCTACGATCTCTTCATTATTGTACTTTACAGCATTATTTAATAGATTCTCAAAGACATCTGAAAGGAGATTATTTGCTTTCGCAAAAAGTTTTTCTTCAGGAGTATCCACGTCAATAGTTATTTTTCTTGAAGGATTGCTTTCCAAAATAAATTCAATAACATCGTCAATTACTCTAAAAATGTCAATCTCTTCCAAAACAATTTCAGACTCGTTTATTTGTGATAACGTAACTACATTTATCATTAACTTTTTTCCACGTTCAATTGCTTTTTGAGTTAAAAGTAAGTTCTCATTCAAGCTTATTTGCTTATTAAGATAAAGATCCGCTGAAAGGTTGATTATATTTAGTATATTTCCAATATCGTGAATGAATAAATTCTTGTAAAATTCAGATCGTTCAAAGGCAGTCTTGTATTTTTCTCTAGATTCTTTTAGCATGTTTTCTGATAATTTTCGGGTCGTTATATCATGCGTGAATATTGCAATTTTATTAATTATTCCCTCATCATTTAAAATTGGATGTAATGATACTTCTAAGTGAGTTCTGGATATATCGATGTCAAATATAATGATCTTACCGGACCGGATGGCTTCTTCCTTTTGAATGTCGATGTATTCTGCTAAATCAGACGGCATGAAGTTATAGATACTATTTCCTATCATTTCATCAATGCTTTTATGTGCATTTTTTGCGGCTTTATCATTAATGTCAATGATGATGCCATCGATATCTATTAGCATTGCCTCATCAACAGTATTATTAATAAGAATTCGAGAAGCATCTTCATTAAAACGCTCATTTATCGCTGATTTTTTACTATTAGTTATATCTTGAACCAAACAAATTATATATTCAACATTTCCGTATTGATCTATTTTTGGCATTCTTATAATAGATAACAAGCGCTTTTCTTGGTTAGTATTGGTTATTAATGTTTCTGTAAATGTTCTTTTTTTAGTTTTAAACACTTCTTCATTATCTTGGATTAAAATTTTGGCCTCATCTTCTTTTAATATTGATTTTAATGGTTTTCCATTTAAAAATCCTTTATCTATTCCAAAAAAATTTGCACTTGCTTTATTAACTAACCCAAACAGGTTAGGGTTCTTAATATACCATACTTGAGTTAAAATATTATCAATGAGCTCTGCTTGCTCCTGAGAAAGTTCATAGATTTCTTGTTCTTTAATTTCTTTCAGATCATTGGGGGAACTATCTTGTGCCATTAGAGCTCAAAAAAAATAAGTAATTATTTTAAATAATGACGTAAGTATTAAAAAAAACACGTATTATCTCAATAATAAGTACAATTTTGTCGGAATCTAGAGATCTCCTGTTGTTATTATAGCGGATATTGACTTTTTCTAAATGGATGAATTTATATCACTGAAAATATTTCTTCTATTTAATTATCCTAATTCCTTTTTCAATTGAGATAAAAGTGTCATTTTATCTGACTGAGTACATTGCTTAATATCATTTCCAAAATCACTGTACACGTCAGCAGGATGATCATCATATAAGGAAAGAATCAAAATGAGAGCATTTTTAACGAAATTTAAATCATTTCGACATTGGGAATTTTTTATTACCTTGATAATTGATTTATTTTTATAAAGTTCATTATTAACTCTATCTTTACTCTGATTCTCTCGATAACATTCAAGTATTTTTGAATAACAATTTAATTCTTTATTCAAGGTCATCCTTAATATAATATATATTTGAAAAATTAATTCGATAGTTTATATTTCCAAAAAATGAATTTATATTGTGATATTATCCGAATATTTTTGTGACGATATTAGTTGAGAATATCATATTTAAAAGATTTGAGTTCATAAAAAAAGAATATATATTGAAATTGGGTTTCATTACCTATAAATCCAATTTTCTTCCTCGCAACCAAGCTTCCATGGTAAATGAATTAAATAACTTTATGTGATTTGGATCCTTCGTGTGCACGACTAAATAATTATCTTCCTTACTTCCAATAACAGCAAACAATAATTCAGCACCATCACGATTGATGGAAAACCTATCTTCCCCCCCATAATTTCTCAATGAGATATTATCTAAGCTTTGAAATTCTTCCAATAAATTTGATTGATCCCCCTTTCCGATATTGATAGCACAAGAAATTTTCAGGCTTACTGAAGATCGTACTTCATACAAGTATAGATTTTGAAGGTCCTCTAAGGAGGGAACGGTTATCATGACATTATGCTTCCCTTCTTGTAAGATATCTTTCATATTTCTGAGAATTGCTTCTTTTGGAATTTCAACATCAGTAAAATCAATGATACAGGAATCTGAGGGTGATATCTCCCGAAGATTTTCATTTTCCATTTCTAATTGTTCTATATCCTTATCGGCATTAGATAATTCTTCATTTAAAATGTCTACTTTCTTTTGAAGCATTTCATTTTCAGTAAGTAACCTTTTCAGTTCTTCTTGTATTTTATCAATCTCCTTATTAGTTTCTTCAATTACCTGAATTTTTTCATCTTTAATCTTTAATGAAGTTTCTAATGTTTTTACATGCTCGTCCTTTAAGCTTAAAGAATCCTTCAGGGTATTGATGTTCTCTTGAAGTGTTTTAATCAAATGTTGTTTGGTTTCAAGTTGTTTTTTCAATTCTTCTTCCATTATACTAACCAGAGGATATGGTTTTTTTTAATCTTACTACCTTATATAGAAATACTAATATATTTTAAATGTAGTACTAAATAAATTTTTAAAAATCTAAAATTTCAATTTCTCCCTTGTTATTTTTAGTAATATAAGCCCCTTTTGCTTCAAATTTTTGAGGTAAATTCAAGTTTTCATCGACAATACACCAATTTAATTTGCAATATTTCCCAAGAGTTACCCCCTTAAAGAGAATGGTGTTAGATAATTCACAATAATCACCCAATACACATTCTTTATCAATAAGTACATTCGGTCCTAAAAGGACGGTATCTCCGATTTGAACACCAGAAGTTAGAGAAACGGGTTCAATAAATGTTGGAAAATCTCCTTGATAACCTTCAATGGTTAATCCTCTTAAATTATTGCCAATATATTTTATTGTCTCTTTTATTAAAGATAAATTTAGTTTTGCTCCATCATCAAGCTTTATAAAATGTTTTATGATTTCGACTAAATTTTCAGAAACACCATTATTGATGGCATTTTCTAGGGTTTCTTTAATTTTTGTATTTATCATAATTAATCTGATTTGAAATTTAGTATTAAATTTATATAATGATTATTTCTATATTTCTTTTATGGAAAATTTAGATAAAATAGATACTGAAATAACTGAATTGATTGATGAAAAACTTCAAGAAAATACGTGGTTACTAGGGATGAACTTTGCCACCACGGGAGGGACTTTTATAGCAAGAAAATATAAAACAGAAAAAACAGATTTATCAGAAATAGAACTAGCGGCGGCGTCTAGTAGTCTTTTATTTTTATCCGAAAACATGCTGAGAAATGCTTTAACTCAAGAAATTTCTTATAACTTGATCGCAAGTAAAAACTTGTTGCTCATTTCATTGTTAATTTTTGATATTACAATGATTTCACACGTGAATAGAGAATTAGCAGAATTAGAAGGAATTGACGCAATTATAACTAATTTAAAAGAATTTGGCCTAAAAATTCAAGCAATAGTCTCAACCTCTAATTTAATCCAAGAAGAGATATTTGTAATGATAAAACGTGCAATTCCAAACGCCCTTTTAGTTGCTATCACTACAAAAGAAGGATTGCCCATTAAAATTCAATCGAACATGCCTGAATCTGCAATTTCGGCAAATATTTCAGCATTATATCATTTATCCGAGGTTTTGGCGGGGGATTTAGAGTTCTCAGTAATCGCAGGGGAATTTGGATCTATTATCATCCATGAATTAGATGATACTCGAATCATTTGTGTAGCTGTCCCTGTAACCGAAGAAGCTAAGCTTGGTTCATATGTAGTAAAAATAAAAGATATAGTCAATAAGTCAAGTTCAAAATAAATCTCTAATCAACAAATTGCTTTATTTTATCAACAACTTTTAAAGCTTCAAAAAATGATTCCGAAAATGTATCTGCTTGAAATAATACCGTGCATATAGGGGCTCCTTTTGATATTGGAACATCGGGATCATTTCTATCATGAATATTCTCAATTTTGTTGATTTCATCGATAATATCTTTCCCCAGATCTTTTGGAGAGAAAAAAATCAATTTTGTTGTGAAATTGGTATATTTTATATGTGTTAATCTATTTTTTATGTTCTTCCATGACTCCGGATCGAAAGATTTTAAATGCAAATCCAATATGTTCAAATTTAAAGCACATTCTGAAGCTCTTATTGAGCCAGGAATTCTTGGATTAATTTCCATTAGATATGGGTAATGATTTTTTAAAACAAAATCAAAACCATTAATTCCTTTTAATCCTAATTCATTAGCGAGGAAAATTGAAATTTCAGAAATATATTTTTCATCATTTTTTAAAAGATTGGCAGGGACAATATTTCCACAATACATGAATTCTTTAGGAGGATTTAGATATTTTTCACCTATGATTTGTCGATTAATTGAGATGATCTCAGTATCAATCCCGTTTGATATTGTTGTACAACTCACGGGGATTCCTTCAAGATATTCTTGAATTATCCATTCTGAAATATTGAAATCTTGCAGGGAAAGCTTTTCAATAATAAAATCAAGTTGATTTTCATCTGGGATTTTATAAATATTTATCCCCCCAGAACTCTTTGTTTTTTTTAAGATTAAAGGATATTCGATTAGGGATTTATCATTTAGAAATGACTTTAGAGGTATAGTAAAGGGTATTTTATAACCTTGATCTTTCATTATTTGGAAGACATTTATTATATCACGAGATTTTATTATTGAATCAAGATCGTTATTGGCATTACAAATGGAGGAACCACTTTTATTGATATAGTTCATAATTGATGACCTTTCGGTAAACTTATCATCCAAACCACTTCCAATTATCAAATAATCCAAGTCTACATACT
Source organism: uncultured archaeon (assembly GCA_964600195.1). Classification (GTDB taxonomy): domain Archaea; phylum Asgardarchaeota; class Lokiarchaeia; order Sigyniarchaeales; family SOKP01; genus FT1-020. The sequence goes on from CAZRIR010000009.1 coordinate 5,450, forward strand.
TTTCCAACATTTTAATAGTGAATTTTGAGAGAAATTGACTATAAATATCCTTTGCACACATGTAATCAGAATCTAATTCCTTCAGGATAATTAAACTGTCTTTAACGTTTGGATAAAGGTCTAAATCACCGAAAAAATCAACAACATACACTTCATATCCCGCTTGTTTTAAAGAATAAGCTAATGGCCGAGTATTAAATCCTATAACTAATACTTTCTTTGTATTTATTACCATCAAGTAAATTATATTAACAAAATTTATAGAAATTTCTATTGAAATTTATTTTCCTATTTTTAATACTTACAGAAATAGAAAAATGTTAGAGAATTTTTTTTAGATTCAGGATCAACGAATTAGGATCATAGCTATCAAATTGAAACACGGTTGCTTTAGCAAAGGTTCTAAAATTCTTTTTAATTAGATCGGCGGAATAGGTATGCACTCCAAGCCCTTGTGTCGCATAGGATTTCTTAGGTTCAAGTACAACGGTATGAATATTTTGTTTTGACAATTTTTTAGACCAATCTTTTAATTCTTCAACAATCAAGGTATAATCAGTTTCAACCTGAGCAACCAAATCAGGATGTCTAACAGAGATGTTAGCACCACAATCAGATAAGATGAATATGACAGGAATTACATTTCGATTTTTTAGCCTTTCCGTTTTGATTAATTCAGTACATTTTTTCAATGCTGAGGCCATAGGGGTATACGATTTCCCTTCGATATCTTTCAATTTTAAAATCGCACTTTGAAATGAGACAGTTGGTTTTTGTAAAATTATCGCTTCTTTACCTCTAAACATAATTAAAGCAATTTTATCTTTTTTTCTATAACCTTCTTTTTGAAGAGAAAGTATAACATCAGTCATTTGCTTAATGACATAATACATCGATGCGGAGCTGTCAAGGACAAAAAAGAGCGCTAATGGAGCTCGGTATTCATATATTTTATCCATGATATCATATTTATCAAATCGGATTGGAAATGAAACTTCAGATTTATTGTATACTATATTCTTTAAATAATTTCTAATGGTGGCGTCTAAAGCGATGCTTTTAGGATGATTAATGGGAGGTCTATACGACGTGTACCTTCCTTTTTGTGATGAGGCCATTTTAATGCGTCTTCCAATTCCTCGCCCTCCATAGTTCGAAACTTTCCGGTCTTTACGAATGTTATCCAAGATTGAAACCATTTTTCGTTCCATTTTATAAATTAAGGGCAATACATTAGAATCATTCAACGCATGGTTCTTGAAATCATAATTATCATCAAAGGGAATATTTTTAACTTTCCACCCTCCAGCAGGAGTAGCCTTTCTATCTTTCTCTATTTTTTTTTTAGGAGGGGGCAATTTTTGTTCCTTAGTTTCCTTCACATCTAATTTATCAGGATCTACTTGTTGCCGTTTAAATTCCTCATAATTCTTGTCTGATGATTTTAAAGGACCCTCATTTTCGGGATTAGGCTTGTAAATATCTTCATTTTCATATGCTTTTTGAATCTTTCCAAATACTTCAGCAATTTTTGTTTCTATTTCTTTTGGTGTCAATTCATAATGCAAGGAGTGGATGCGGTGTTCAAATACAAGATCCATTGCAGTTTCAATATCTTCTTCCATAATATATTTTCTATTTTTTAAAGCAGCATTCGCTCTTGCACATCTTATAAATGTTATATCAGCCCTTTGAGAGAATACATCAAGTTCATTGACAATTTTTGAAACGATTTCATAAATACTGGGGGGAATTTGAACTTCTTTAAGTTTTGTCCGAGCTACAGTAATGCTTTTTTTCAAATTTTCTTGTTCCTTATTGAATTTTTTGATGAATCCTTTTGGATCATCTTCGAAATCAATGACCCTCTTGGTAATTTCAGCTCTTAATTGTGGATCTGCTGGGGCTTGTATTTTTACCTCAAGACCTAAACGATCAGCTATTTGCGGTCTTAATTCACCTTCTTCGGGATTCATTGATCCTACCAGTATAAAACGTGAAGGATGCATTACTGAAATCCCTTCTCTTTCAATAATATTTATTCCGGAAGCGGCAGTGTCTAATAGCACGTCAACAATATGATCTTGAAGGAGATTTATCTCATCAATGTACAATATACCACGATTGGCTTTTGCTAACAAGCCAGGATGCAAACTTTTTATCCCTTCCGAGAGGACTTTGTCTATTGATAAACTTCCACAAACCATATCCTCAGTAACTCCTAGGGGAAGATTTACTATGCGCATTTCCCGAGATTCGGTCTCTAATTTTCCTCTTTCTCTCAGGTCTCGACAATTCGAACATAAATCATCAATTACTGAATGTGGATCACATGAAAATTCGCAATTTTTTATAACTTCTATCTTAGGCATGACATCTATAAGGGAACGCACGGCAGTAGATTTACCCGTTCCTTGATGACCAGTTAGAAGCACGCCTCCTATCTGTGGATCAATTACATTCAAGATAAGCGCCATCTTCATTTTTTCTTGACCCAATATTGCTGTAAAAGGAAAATTCTTCTTTTTCAT
>CAZRIR010000009.1:8080-9378 GCA_964600195.1 uncultured archaeon
CCAAGTAATTGAGATTGTAATTGTTGAATTACACTATCAATTTCCCTCTCATATGTTTCAAGAAGATTATCTTGAGGTAAATGTTTTGTTACATCAATAACTAATTTTTGAGCTTGCACTATCATCTCTTCTTTCGAATTAAATCCCTCTATGACATAATCTTCAACTTCATGATAGGTCCCTTTAGGGCCTTTAGTGATATCGTCGAATTGAAATATCTTAAATCCTGGATCATTTTTCAATTTTATATCGGGATCACCTTTTTTATTTGGTTTTTCTATTTGTCTTACGAGTCTTTCTGGATTGAAAACGAGAGCAAATCCTAAAGGATTATATTCCGTCTGATAACTTAAAGTTGTTTGCCGATCACCGAACCCAGAGAGCATAACCTTAAAACCGGGATGACTATGCCACCATCCCACGATAAACTCATTTTTTTCAAAATTTTCATTCTCAATACTTTCTATAGATGCATAATCCTCTTCTTTCCAATGGAGTCGATCTATTATATCATCAGGATTTTTTTCTTGATGCATGATTGGAATAGCCTCGGATATAATTAATCTTGTTTTTTTTTTCTTTCCTTCAATTTTCCCTGTAAAGATACCGTAAGCTTCAATCCAATCATCAAATGGAATTTTTTGGTTAGCGAATCTTGTTGCTCCTGCGATAATCGTAAAATATGCTTCTTTTGGCATTATAATTGACATTTGATATCAACATTCCTTATTGATTATTATTAATCTTTTATTTTAATTCGTAATACAAATATCTTTATTTAAGATTTTATTTTTCGCTAAAGAAAATAGTTTAAATTTATAAAATCCCAATTCTATTAGAATTATAATTATAATATTTATCTAATGAAGTTATTAATAATCAAGGAGGTCAACATTCATGACGGAAAGAGGCTTTGAACCTCTCACATCTCAATTAGGAATCGCAGGAACTTCTTACAGAATTCAGCTGGGAATGATAAATGAGAAATGGGCATCTCGAATTTTAAAAGGACGTGAAGTGATTGATTCTTATGTATATAAAGAGGAAGATACCGCAGCAGGAGGCCTTCCAAACTCAAATCTTATAGTTGGTTGGGTTTTGAGGACAGTCGCAATCCCTAATATTAATCCACATCAAATAATGAAAACAACTCAAGCATTAGTAAAGCAAGCTAGCCAAAATAAAGAGGAGAAGAAAATGGTACCAAGCGTGGCCGAGAGTAAAGATGTAGAATTAGAAAAAGTGCCTGAAAGTGAGATAAAAAGATCCGCGCCTAAGGGATGGGTTAAAGAGGAGGG
>CAZRIR010000009.1:9478-17037 GCA_964600195.1 uncultured archaeon
GGAATAATCATCCCAAATTTTTCAAATCTAATGGTTGATGATGTGAAAAATAATCTGATTTTTATCAAAAAGCTCAAGATTTATAAAATGATGAGACTAATATTTTTTTAAATTATGAATAAATCAAATTAAATAATTTTATAACCTAATATATATAGTATAACAGAATAATTTCCATATTATATTATAAAGAAAATAGGATTTTAATTCAACATAAAACTAAAAAAGTGAATGAAGTGAAGGATAAATCGATTGTAACAATTAAACCTTTAGCATATTTTAAAATGCTTTTACATGTCTTGAGATTTGGTTCAAAAGTGATGAATCGAAATAAATTCAATGAAGTCATGGGAGTATTAATAGGTAGACTTGAAGGAGAAGAAGAAATAAAAAATGTAATAGTGGAAGATGCAATTCCCGTTTCTCATGGCGGTAGTATAGAAGTAGAGTTCTCTCCTGAGCAATTGGGTGCATTTGGACAGTTAGATAATGATATCTGGGAAAAATATGGCGATTTAGGTTGGTTCTCTGTAGGATGGTATCATAGCCATCCAGGACTAACGATTTTTTTCTCGGGAACGGATATTAAAAATCAAATGTTTTGGCAAGGTAGAAATCCAAGTGGTATCGGGATTGTGTTTGACCATAATTATCTTGAGACTGATAATGATTACAGAAAGGCACATAATATCAAGAAAATGTTAAATCCAGGAGAAATCGATTATGGATTTCGCACCTTTAGATTAGTTGATCCTTCTAGCATCGCTTCTAAATGGTATGAAGTTGAGACTATTGTTGAGCTACCGGATAGTTTAGAGTTTTATGCAAAGATTGTTGAATTAATAGATAAAGTTCACACTAAAGATAATTTTATTTTAGAGCTTAATGAAACTCCCGACATATTTGGAAATGTAAACATTCCTTATCCTGATCAATTAATGGCTAATAGATATGATATCAATTTTGATAAACTTATATCTACATTTAAAGAATCTATTTCAGAATTCATCGATTCTGCATTTAATCCGCTCTTTATGTTTCTCAATAAATGGAGTCAGGAAATGGTATCAAAAGTTCTCACTAATAATACTCAGATACGTGATTCTTTAATCAAATTGAAAGATATACTAAGTTCGAAGATTTCAAAAATTCAGAGGAATTTTAAGTCATCTTTATCTTACAAGTTGGATGAAATTAATGGATATGTTTTTGACAGAATTGAAAGATTTGACAAGGAATTTGAGAGCATTCAAAACAACGTTAATAATCTAAAGAAGGAACTAGAAGAACAGTTTATGGGTTCATTCGAACAAATTATTAAACCTTCAATAGAACAGTTGGAAATGACAGTAGAAGAGAATGGCTCTATTATAACAAATTTAAATGATGCTCAGTCGAGAAATAAACAAAAAATCGCAAACTTGCAATCTTTCATTGAAGATATTTCGAATAATATAATTACTAATAAAGAAACTATCATAAACGATATTAAAAGCTCGAGTGATAAAATTGTAGGTTTGGTTAGTGAAAAAATAAACATTTCCTCGGAGTCTATAAATATAACAAAGAAGCAGGTTGATGAATGTTATTCAGATGTTGAAAATGTTAATGCGAAAATTGAGACCTCTTCAAAATCCCTTTCTAACCTGAAGGAACAAGTAAAAGATCTAAGTATTAAAAATGAATCCTTACAGAATAAACTTAAAGTGCTGGACGGTGATAATCCAGAACTATTGGAAAAAATAGAAAATTTCAGCGCATTGGAATCAGAAAAAAAAGATTTAGAAAATAAAGTGAATGATTTATCCTCTAAAAATGCAACATTAGAACAAGAAAATGGAAAACTTGAAAATGAAAAGAGTTCAATACAAAAAGATTTAGATATGATAAGAACGGAAAAAAATTCTTTAGAAAATCAGATTAACGAGTTGAAGAATTCGAATGTACAAATTGAAGAAAAATACAACACATTGGAATCGGAAAAACTAGAATTAGAGAATAAAGTTCAAGCTTTTGAGGAAGAAAGTAAAAAGGGAAAGAAGAAAAAAAAAGATAAAAAGAAGAAGTAGGGAGAAAAATAATGTCAGAACTAAAAAAGGTTAATATAAAAAAGGAAGCATTTAGAAACATGATAACCCATGTATTAAAATATGGAAGCAAGTCATTGGATATGAATTATCAAGTAATTGGTGTCTGTGTGGGAAAATCTATAGCTAATCAAGATGAAGTTGATGTAATATGGGCATTACCACTAACACATGGGACATATATTGATATAGAGCAAAACCAAGAAGTCATCCACAATTTTTCTAAGAATGAAGAACAATGGTTAAAGCAAGGAAATACAGTAGTTGGATGGTATTGTTCACATCCCGAAAACGGGTTAGACATTGATGATCAAGATATAAAAAATCATCAATATTTCCAAAAAACCTATAACTCTAACTGTTTTGTTATTATTTTTGATCATAAAGAAATGGGAATAAAAGATAATCTTGGAATAAAAACATATTATTTAGGAAGTCAAGGATTTAATGAAATTGAAAATGAAGTCGAGATCCCCAAGACATTTGATTATTTTAGGTGGATCATGAAATTTGTGGAGGATTCACAATTAAGAACTCCTTCTTTAGATTTTTTTAAAGAAATTGGTGAAATCAAGTCCACTCCTCCTGATTTGCAAGAAATACCCTTAGCTCCTGAGGATTTATCAAGTGAAACAATGCAAGATATTTTTGAAAATTATAAAACTATTGCTTCAGGAATTCAAAAAGGTGGAGAGAAGTTTTCAGAAACTTTAACAGAACCACTCCTTTCGGAATTAAACCAATGGACCACGCAAACTGAACAAGGTATTCTCAATGGAATTATCCTCCTACGGACCTCAATTAATCAAATGAAAGAAGCAATCTCTATCAGCATGTCCAAGATTTCCAAGTGGTTTGAGAGTAATTTGGATAAATTGACTCAGGATTTTAATGAAAGGGTGTCCTTTAATATTGATGAGAGGGTAAATACTCAAATTAAACTATCAAGATTAGTTTCCACAGTAAAACAAGACATTTTAAACAATATGAATGATCTCATGAAGGAAAATTTAAGCCCCCTAATTACAAAAGTGAATGATAACATTGGAACATTGAAGAATAAAACAAAGGAATCACTAGAAAACAATAAAGAAATAGAATCATCATTAGATAACATTTCAGAAAAATTAAATGCTTTAATAAATGAAGCAAAGTCATTTCTAGAAGATATAATCAAAAGTTTTGAGACTACATCAGATCTCACACAATCAAAATTGAAGGAAAAATTAGATAATTCGAATGTTAATTTGAATTCAATAAAAAATATCAGTTCGGAACTTAAAAACAAAATCAATAATATTCAAGAAAAACTATAAGAAATCTAGTTGAGTATACAGTTGGATTTTAATAGGATCTGCTTTTTTATTTTTTTTCTAATTCAAATCAATTTTTAAATTTATGAGTCATTATTGATCATAATCTTTAAATTAGTGAAGGTTGAATAAATATTATGGTAAATGAAGAACTACGAGTTTTAGCTACAATTGGATTAATATATGAAACATTTATAATAGCATTATTCGTGACAATTTTAATATTGTCTTTTAAGAAATACCAACAAAAGAAACACGAGCTTACATTTTATTTAATACTCATATTCTTAAATTTTACCATTGCAATTGTCTTTTCATGGCTTTCAAAGCTACTTGTAATAACCATTGGACTTGAATATAACCATATTCCAGATTTTCAACCACCTGTAGATGAATTTAATCCAATATGGTGGTTTTTATTGAGAATTGTGGATTTTAGAATTAGTTATATTTTTGTAATCATCGCAATTTATCTTTCTTATGTCTTGAAGGTAAAATTATTTGATGAGGGATATAAACCAAAACAAAGAATTTTCATAATAATCTTTACAATTTTTACTGCGATATTTACATTTTTCATCTATCAAAGGACAAATTCTATTTATGACACGTTTGCCTTTTTCTTTGTATTCTTGCTCATGCTTATAGTATATATACCTTTCTTGTCAAAAACCTATAAGGCATATAAATCCGTAAAAGATAAAGTATATAAAAAAGGATTTTTAGCTCTGAGCTTATTATCAATTTTCTATATCTTAGTTTTATTTAGTTTTTTTATAGACCGGATGCTCACCTTAATTCCTGGTTTTGAGTTAGGATTTACTCTTTTTTATTATCTTGGGTGGGTTTTTTGTGCAGCTGCTTCAATCTGTGCGTATTTCGGTTACATCAAACCACGAACCCAAAATTAAAAATAATTTACAATAATTGAAGGATTTAAATACATGTATTTTATTAATTGATATCATGGTAAGTCTGATATTTATTGGAATGATTTTTGAGACATTTATTGTAGCTATTGCAATCTTTTTATTGGCATTGATTTTAAATAAATATTACATTAAAAGACATAAATTAACTCTCTATTTACTCATCATATTTATCAATATTACTTTAGCTATCATATTTTCTTGGATCTCTAAAATATTAGGCGTTTTCTATGAAGAATTAGGATTATATTATTATCCTGATAATTCAATACCCCCTCCAATAACGATTGAAGCATGGTTCATAACTAGAATACTTGATTTTCGTATTAGTTTCATTTTTTTTGGTATTGGGATGTATTTCTCTTACATTTTAAAAGTTAAATTATTTGAAAAAGATTATAATAATCGTAATCTCATCTTTTTTTCGATTTATTTTATATTTACCGAAATTGTTTCTTTATTTGTTTATTTTAGAGGTAATGATCTTGTTGATGCCTTGGCATTCTTATTTATATTCTTGCTCGTTTTAATTGTATATTTGCCACTTACATATAAAATTTATAGATCTTATAGAGGTACGGATTTACTCTCGTATAAAAAAGGATTTTTATCTTTAACTATAATGGCATTTTGTTTTATATTTGTCTTAATGGGGTTTTTAATTGATAGAATTCTTATTGTATTAGGAGACCCGGGTTTTACTTTTTTTTATTTCCTATCGTGGAGTGTTGCCATAATTGGAATTATTAGCGCTTATTTAGGATATATTAGACCCAAATGAAGTTTTTAATTGTGAATATAAAAAAAGTGAAATTTTTACTGAGAAAGTTAGAATCTTTTTTTAATATATTTATAGTAGTATCAAAGAAAGTAGATCAATAGAAAATCTATAATCTGGTTCTCTTTCTATTAAAGTTTGTCATTAATATATATAGGTTTATAAATTACATTTCCAAATATATAAGTAATTAGAATTATAAATGTTAAAATTAATTCCCAAAAGACTATTCTTAAAAATAGCATTATTATGAAACAAAATAAAGAAAGTTGGAATTATAATTCTGAAATTTATAAAGCAAATAAATATATTTCCGATGGATTACTTCGTTTAGAGAAGACTTCACAAGTTATTGAAGAATTAAAGACAATTCCCAATGATCCCTCTAAGATCGAAATAATTAGAATAATTTTGGATCATAATTTATCTAAACTCAAAAGCAATGACAAACAAGTATTAGACCTAAAAAAAAACATTTTTATTTTGTTATATAAGAGAAAATTGAAAAAATCGTTATTTAAATTAATTCATTCATTAAATTGTATGCACAATAAGGATAAAAATTTAAATATGAATATACTTTGTGATTTTCTTATAGAATTAATATTAGTAGGAATGCAAAAACCAACTGATATGCGTTTACTTCCTATCAATTTATCAATAGAAATAGATGACTTTATTAATTTTATTGAAGATAATTGTAAAGTTTACAATTATAATATAAAAATTCCTGAAAATTCATTACTACTCCAAGAATTAGCAGATGAAGAGATTCTAAAAAGAATCGATAAAATTTTAACAATGGATTGTACAACTATTTATCAATTGAAAATACCAGATCTTACAATAAATAATGTTATTATTAGTGAACAACAGAGATATTTTTTAGGACAAAAAACTCAAATTTTATCTAATGAATTAGGGATTCAAAAATATAAAATGATCATTCGGATTGCAGAAATATTGAAGGAACTAATTATTGAGAAAAAATACACAATGATTCATAATATTTATCATCATAATAGAGATATATTCAATGATATTAAAGATATTAAGGATATTGTAAAAATAATTACATTATTAATTGGAACTTATAGATATAATTTGCCTATACTTAGTGATTATAATGGATTTATACGTGGAAATCTAATTTTTCAATATTTAAATCAATTTAAGGATTTAACCTTAGTAGATGTTGATGAAGGACTAAATGAGATAAAAATTGAAGGTTATTATAAACAAATAAAAGAAGCTAAGTTTTATTCAAATGCAAAAGCTATATTTTTATTGAATAATGATGCTTTAATGATCAAATTAAGTCAAACGGAGTTCTGGATTAAATTTCCATGTATTCTAATTTCTACATCAGGCAGAGCGGCACCACACTTAAGATTTTTCATAAAAAAACTAGTAGATGTATTCAAAATACCTATTTTTGCTATTTTTGACTCAATTCCTCAAGCTATTAGAAATCTTTTAATTTTTGCTTATGCGGACTTAAAAACAGCCTCAGACACTCCAATATTAGCTATAAATAATATTTATTGGTTAGGATTAATGATAAATGATATTCAAAGATATAATCTAAGTGAGAATAATTTAATTGAAATGAATGAGAAGGATACAGAAGAAATGAACTTAATTATGCAGCAAGCTCCAGTTTTAGAGAATGAAAATTTAAAAACATATCTAAAATCGATGATTGAATTAAAAAAGGAAGTAATTCTAACAAATTTATTGAGATATAATTTTGAGGAGATACCAAATTACTTATTATCAAAAATTAATAACAGAGATTTTGTTAGATTATAAAAAATTGTATGATGAACTCCATTAAATATTTATAAATATAGATAGGAAGTTTTAAAATAATTATGAAGAATGATAGAGACATTTCAAAAGTTAGCAAGTATTTTTCTGAACTGCTCAAGTTAGATAATTCCCAGCAAATTATTGAAGTTTTAGAGAATTTACCAAATGAATTTATTGATAACAAAAAGTTGGAAACAGTTGTTAATTTTAAATGGTATCATTATCAGGGAAAGAATATCAAAAAAAATGAATTATCAGATAATTTATTTCGATTAATTGATAAAATTACTTTAAAAGATTTATCTAAATTATGGAATTCAAAGAATTGTATAAAAATACAACAGCAAAAATCAAAAAATAATAAATTATCGAATTTATGTGGTTTTCTAGCAAGTTTAATATCTGCTAAAGTAAGTAAAAACAAAGAATCAACAAAGAATACTTCGATTTATGAACCTGATCCAGTAATAATATCAACAAATATTGATGGTGTAACTCAATCAATAAAAACTAATTGTAAAATTATAAGTGAAGAAATTAAATTACCTCAAGATGCTATATATCTCAGAGAATTACCAAGAAAAGAAATTATCAAAAGAATTGATAATATTTTAGAAATGAAAGAAGATCCAAAAATATC
>CAZRIR010000010.1:0-14454 GCA_964600195.1 uncultured archaeon
TCATTTGACATCGCTCATAATCTTAGTGATTTGTTTGCTCGAGACGTTGGTGATAAATTAACAAAACTCACAGATAATCTTTGGGGCATTGAACCCGATCCTAATGTGTATGCAGAGGAATATACCAGAAATTTTAATTCTAAAATGCGTGAACTCATGAAAAGAATGCCTATCGTGGGGCACATCCCTCAAATTAAGAATTTTATCGATAACACAATGACCTCAGATTCAATACCTCTTGCATTAAAGAATAGTATGTTTTTTCAAAAAATATTGGATGCAGATAGTAGCATTTATAGAGCTCAAAACGTTGAGGCCATTGATTTTGATATAGTCGTAGCGGATTTTCCTCCAACGGGTAATATGATAGCATTATTTGAAATACCTGATGATCAAATACGAGTTTTACTAAAATACACCTTAAATTTTTTTAATTCAATACGGGATAGCATGAAAAAGTTCCAAAAAAAAATGATGAAACCCCTTTTTACACTCTTAAGCCCCGCTGGAAGTGGTGACGAAAGAAAGGAAATTGGAAAAGAAGTTTTTAACATGCTTCAAGAACTTGAAGAAAGAGGTTCAAGGATAAGTGAATTGATACATCAAAAAGGATCTCTTCGATTGGTAACAATTGCAGAAAAGCCAAGTTTTGAGGAAATAAAAAGAGCCAGAGATTTATCTGAAAAATATATTTCTCTGGATGGAGTTCACATTAATATGCTTACTCCAAAAAAATCTGCAAAAAAATGTAAGTTTTGCGGGAAAATGCATGAGCATCAGACCAAATATCTTGAAGATATTAGAAAAGAATTCCAAAAATTAAAAATATGGGAATCTGACAAGCTCGAAGATGAACCTATTGGATTGGATGGGTTGAGGAAACTTGCTCGCGAGGTGTATGGTGATGTTTCAGCAAATCAAATTACACATCCTCATAAATAATGATCAATAAGTTTATTAAAACCGAATTTGATTAAATTAGTATGACTTATACTCCTTATTCACCGGATGTTTTTCCAATATTTATTTATTATATAATTCTTATTGTTTTAAGTGTTATTGTCACAATCATGATGTTTAGGAAGTATATTGAGAGAAAAACGAAAGCTACTTTATACATGTCCCTTGCTTATCTAGCAAGCACAATTGCCTTAATTATGGTAACTATTGGTCTTGCTGAGGCAATTATAACGTTATTTTTTAAGGAAATCTATAGATTTACTTTTCCTTTTGGATACGCACTTTTAACTGGAGCGGGAATGTTTCTTTTATTTTGTGCGAGAGAAGTAACAGAAAGTAGTAAATTCAAATATTCATCAATTGTTTTAATTTTGATCGGTTTTATCGTTATTATTTTACTTTTTCTTCCTACGAATTGGTGGGGAGTTCCTCAGAAAGATTATCAAGATGAATTAAGTACCCGATTAGTAGTAACCATAATACTAGTATTGTACAATCTCATAATATATGAGGTCATGGCAAGGATGTATTATCGGGCTAAACGTAAAACTAGCGATCCAGTTGCTAGTTTTGGGTTTAAATTACTCTTTTATTCAATGATTTGTCCAATGATTTTTTTATTATTTGTTATCATTGATACTGCTTTCATTATCTTTGCTAATCATCCGGGATACACTATTTTCATGTATATAGCCTGGTTTTTCTTAATGGCATTTTTCGTGTTATCTTATTTAGCTTTAATCATGCCAAAATGGGTTAAAAAGAGAATTAATTAAAGATTTATTAATATCTATTCTGATTGGAAAATTAAATGAGTTTTATAAAAATATTAATTTTGCTTTAATGAACATCTGAATCCAAATTAAGATGCTTTTTATTATTTTGATATCTCTTTATTTTAAATAATTTTTATTTTATAAAAATAATCGTAAAATATATAAATCAATCTTAATAATATTGAATTGATTCGAGTTTATTCGAATTAATATGAATTAATTTTAAAAAATGATCTAAAAAAATGATTGATTCAAAAAAATATCTCGATATAGGTTTTCAATTTCATGGTCATAAATGTCCTGCAATGCCTTTAGGATTAAAAGCAGGAAGTATAGCTATGAATAAATTAGATGTTGAAAGATCTCAAGCTGGAGAATTATATACAATCTTAGATTTGGGAGATTTTCACTGTGCAACTTGCTTTGCTGACGGTGTTCAAGTTATAACTGGATGTACTTATGGAAAGGGAAACATCTCACGATCTCATAAAGGAAAATTTTCTCTTACCTTAATTGATCAAAAGAATAGAAAAGGTGTTAAAGTGACTCCTTCAGGGAAATGGTTAAAGCAGGCTTTTCAGTCGGAATTCATGGAATTACGTAAGAAGGGGATTCCTCCTCAAGAAATCTCCTCAGAAATTGCAGATCCGCTGATTGAAAAGGTATTAAATATTTCTGACGACAATTTTAGTGTTGAAATAATTCCAGATATTAACATAAAGGTACCACCACATATTTGGGAGAAAGACTTGTGTGAAGAGTGTGGAGAATTAACCGTAGCAGAGTATGGTCATTATTTGAATGGAAAATTTCTATGCAAAGATTGTGCAGAAATGTCTGAAGGTATCTTTGGGAAACGTCGTGGTCCTATAATCATAAAAAATACTTAATCATTTTTTTTATTTTTAATTTCAGCTAGGTGGTTCAAATACATGGATATTTTAGGATTTTTTTTAATTGCTCTTTTAGTATTTGCATTTACAGCAATAGTGGCAATAGCAGGAATTGGAGCCGCATTTATATTAATACCCTTCTTTTTTTGGATGGGATATCCTTTCAATATTGCAGCTACTATTGGCATGTTTTCAAATGTAATAAGTACCAGTTCCCAATCCTACTTACATGTTAAAAATAAAACAATTAATTATAATGTTGCTTTACCGATGATTATTACGAGCGGAATTTTTGCAATTCTAGGTGTTTTAATCTCTAAATCTATCAATGAAAAAATTTTGTTAATGATGTTCTCTAACTTTCTTTTTATTGCAGGTTTATTTATTTTTTTACGAACTATTAAAAAAAACGATAATGCGGATATTTCTTTTAAATCTTCAAATTATTTGATAATTGGATTGATTTCAGGTACTATAATAGGTTTTATTAGTGGCATGCTTGGAGTAGGAGGAGGATCAATTATTTTGCCTTTATTATTGTTTATTGGAATGGAAACAAAAAAAGCAGCATCAACGACTTCATTTGTCGTTTTATTTTCTAGCATAACAAGTTTTATTACACGCGCAATTTTAGTTCAAATGGATTGGACACTATTACTTGTTGTTGGAATTTTTACATTGATTGGTGGTTTCACGGGTTCTAGGTTAATGCATTATAAACTTAAACAAAGACATATTAAACTAGTGATGATTTTTATTCTATGGGTTATGGGAATTAAAATTCTTTTAGATCTATTCCTATAATCTTTATTTTACTTTATTTATGAATGAGAGCATTGTCAAACGTAACTTATATAAATTTGAATTAGTTATTAAAATATGAAATTAATTTGAAATAATTATGAATGATATAACAGATAAAATCAAGAACTATATTTCTCTGAATGATCTTGACGAAAGTGAAGAAGAATTCAAATTAAAAATTCAAGGATGGAAGAAAGAAGTATTAAAGGATCGTTCATTTGAAGAAGAACTAAAAATACATAAAGCATTAGCGAATAAAGAGAGGTTATTGATTTATAAACTTCTTCTTAAAAGACCAATTTGTACTTGTGTTTTAAGTTTTATTTTGAATAAGTCCCAGAGTACAATCAGTAGACATTTAAAAATAATTGAAGATGCAGGTTTGATTATTGGAAAAAAAGAAGGTTATTTTGTCTACTATTATACCAGGGAAAAATTTGCCCAAGAATTTTCATTCAGTTTATGATAATCAATGGTTTATTTAATTGAATTCTTAATTCAGTTTAATGCAAGTACTTATTCAAAAGAAATTAATGACATGGTTAATTTAGAAGAAGTAGAATGTATTAGTCAAAGAAATTAAAACAAAATTTTAAGTAATTGGTATCATAATCTTTTTTGCCTTTCCAACCGCCTTTTTCTTGAAAGTGCCATTGATGTGTTTAATATGTCATTAAATCGAGTCATATTTTCAAATAGATCAACATCTTCTCCGCAACTCATTCTTAGGAGTTCCAATACCGATAAAATTTTGTACTTTTGCATTAACATTCTAGAATCCATCGAAAAAGTAGATATGCATCCATAACAAGTATTGATCACATATTTTGACCCTGTTTTTTTTATTTCTTTAAACCTTTTCCTTCGAGTTTTTTCCATGAGTTTCCGATCTAGCAAACCACACGATAATCCACAACATAATGCATCTTCGTGATTATGCTCCAATTCAATAATTTCACAACCTGTCGCTTCCACAATTTTTCGAGGATATTCCATTAACTCAGGGTATTTTTTTACGACACATGCATCATGAAAAACGACCTTTAGATCTAATTTATCTGTTATTTTTAAATTACCTTTCTCAATTTCGTTGAATAGATATTCCCAAATAGACATTACTTCAAATTCATTTGAAATTTTTTTATATTCGTGTTTATAAGCTTCATAACATTCATTACAGAACGTGATTAATTTTTTAACTCCTAATTCAGAAAATCTTGAATATAATCGATTCTCAATTTCTTTTTTCTCAATAGGCATGCACGTTCTATGATATACCTCACCGCAGCAAAAGTCAATTCCACCGGCAAATACTTTTCCTTGCAATAATCCTTTAAATGTAGGATTTTCATATATATATTGCATAAGATAGGAAACCGAACAGCCTAGCAAGACTAATTCTTCGGTATTTGGAGGTGATTTCCATTTTTCTAAATTCTTGACTTCTCCGGGACTCATCATTTCTTTTTCATAAAAGGTGAACACATTTGACCTGTTAAATGGAAATAAAAATCTGCTTGTTCTAGGTATTTTACCCTTTTCGTTAAATTCTTGAATTAGTTTCACCTTCAATTCTTTAATTAAATCTGAAGGATTCAATTTATTAGGACAGTGAAAATCACAGGTTCCACATGTTGCGCATTCATTTACAATAAAACTCGAACCAGCAATTAAATTTTCAATCTCCTTTTTAGCTTGATCTATATCTAATTCCACGACAGGACAACTTTCTAAGCAGAGTCCACATCTTGTACATTTTTCCACATCAAACATATTTTTCACCAAGTTTATAATGATAATTAAAATGAATGTTGTATAAAATACTTTGTTACCGAAATATTTGCTATCAAAATAGTTTCATGATTGGGTATCATCTATTGTAGATATCATTTATTTCCAAAAAAGATTAGATATCCAAGATAGCCTTCATTCAACACTTTTTGGAATTTTCTGGCAAATTTTAAGGTTGGAGTTATTTTTTTTCGGATTAGTTTATTTGTTATCATGTAATAGAACGTTTTAAATATAATTTTCATCATATTACCAGAGGAATATTCTCTTTTGAATAAATCATCATAATAATCTTTTATTTTAATTTCTTTAAATCCAGAGTCTTTAAAAATTTGAGTCCATTCTTGAAAGGTTTTAATTTTAATCTTTGACCCAATAACATTGCTCATGATTTTATTTATTTCTTCTGCGAACTCCTTTCTGAGGGATTCTTTCATGAATAGATCTAAGGTTGCAAGCTTGCCACCAGGTTTTAAAACTCTATGATATTCATTGATAACCTTTATAGGATCTGGAACTAAAGCGGTGATAGCTTCTCCATAAACAATATCGAAATAATTGTCGGGAAATTGAAGATTTTCAGCACTTCCATTTTGAAAACTAACATTTGTTAAATTTTGTTGTTTCGCTTCATTTTCCGCAATTTCCAAAAGCAGGTTTGATAAATCTACTCCAATTAGTTCACTATCAAATCTTTTTGCAATATATCTAGTAATATATCCTGTAGAGCATCCAACTTCCAAGATCCTTGGGTGCTCCATATCAATTATGTCAAATAATTCTATTAACCTGTCAGTTCCCTTCCAGCCTCCAAAGGTAGGACTTGTCATTGCCCCGATATAACCTTGAAATTCATATAATCCAAGGTTTCCGATTTCTTTTTTAGTTAATTTTTTCATAATATAATGATGTAATTCAATTGAATTATAAGAAATCCCGTACATGTACGGGGATTATAAATGACAAATCATTGAAATTATACCAAGGTAATTTAGTTTAAATAATATCTAAATCTACTAAAACCCAATTAAAATCTGAGTAATAAGAGAATTTTCTGCTCTGCGTAAATGTTCAATGACAGTAGATTTGCTGATGTTTAAATGTTTTGCAATTTGACCCGCATTGATCTTTCGAGGCCACTCATAGTAACCAAGATCTTTAGCAAGAATAATAACATCCCGCTGGCGTGGTGTGAGCATGTCAAGGAGTTCTTCAGGGGAATGATCCGGCTTTTGAGCGCTTATTAATCTAATTTTCCCATAATCTTGAAGTTTGTTTAAAAATTGGTCTAGATATTGATTTTCAGTTATAAGAGAAAAGGTAAATTTGGATTTGTTTCCAAAAAAAGGTAGATCAAAAATGATATCATCATATAAAGATAATATCTCCTTGTTAAATTTATCACCAGCAAAAACCGTTTGAGAAAAGTTTAAACTTACCAAACACGTGTGCATGTTTCCTTCAGAATGGAAAATCTCAAGTATTTTAAAATTTCCATCAGCATAATTTTTAGATAAGGATTTCCCCTGTTTTAAATGGATATCTATTACGACAATTTTTTGTTTATTTTCAAAATCGAGCTTTAAAAGCTTCTTTCCCTCTATATAGTCAAACTCCTCAAAAAGTTGCTGGTAATCCAATCCAAAATTCCAGATGTCTGATGGATTCATCTCAATTATGTATTTTCTCATAATTATTATATTTTAATTTTTACTTATAAAAAAATCCCCAAGTTAAAATAAAAATCATGTTTTAAATGGAGATTTCAGACTCTTTCTTTCTATTTTTTAAATAAGCATAGAAGAGGATGATGTAGAATATCATTAGCAACAAGAATTACAAGAATAAGATCTAGTTTAGTAATGCTAAAATTCTTAGAATTGAACAATTTACCACTTAAATTCGATCTTTAAATTTTTTTTTGAATATAATATTTTAGGTATTAAATTTTGATGTTTATTACTGATGATTAGATGATTTAAATTCGGAAGTTCATTTAATTATGCTAATTCACTCTTAAAATTATTAAATTATTTTATGTCTAATATTTAATCTCCTTTAAGGTATTTTAAATTAGCAATGGAATATATGAGGTCCCCTTATATGCTCATTAAAAAATACAAGAGGATATAGTAGAATGAGTAGTCAAGAAGAAAATAATAGAAAAGACTTTATTAAATTTAAAGACAAAAAATACTACCTAAAATTAAAAAAAATATTCAAAAGAAAGAGAATTAAACTTATCCGGATTGGGTATTGAACAAGTTTCTCAAGTTGAAGGATTAAATGAATTAAAATTCTTCAATTCCTTAAATCTTTCATATAATCAGATATCTCAAATAGAAAATATTGAAGTTTTAGATAATTTAGAGAGTTTAGATTTATCCCATAATAAGATTTCTGAAATTAAAAATTTAGATCAATTAAAATCCCTAAAACATATAAATCTTTCTTCAAACTTTATAACGAAAATAAAGAATTTGGAGATGTTTACGAATATAGAAGATATTTATCTCTCTAATAACAACATTTCTATAATTGAGGGATTAAATAATTTATCTAAGCTAACTAGTATAAATTTAAACAATAATAACATTTCAGAAATTAATGGTTTAGAAAATAATTCAAATTTGTCTTTTTTACATCTTTCTAATAACAAAATAGCAGAGATAAAAGGACTTGATTATTTATATAATCTTAGGAAATTATGGTTAGATAATAATAAAATTTCTCTAATAACTGGCTTAAATCATGTAGGTTCACTAATGCTATTATCTCTCTCGAATAATGATATTTCTGAAATTACTGGATTGCAATCCATTAGACGCCTAAGACATTTAAATTTATCAGGAAATAAAATAGACAAAATTAAAGGACTTGAATCAATAAAGATTTCTGAAAAGTTGGATTTGTTAAGTAATCACATTAGGAAAATAGAGGGATTAGATGGGTTGGAAGGGCTTTATACATTAAGTTTAGAGAATAATCTCATTAAAGAAATTAGGGGATTAGAAAATTTAGTATCTTTACAAAGCTTTGACTTATCACAAAATCAAATAACTAAAATTAAGAACATAGAAGGATTAGAGCGATTAAATGCTTTATATCTTTCTGATAATAAAATAACAAATATGAAGGGCTTAAGAGGATTAGAGATTAGGGAATATTTAGAGTTATTTCTACATAATAATAAAATCTCTGAGATCGAAGGGTTGGAGGGATTTTCATTAAAATCTTTATCGCTTTGGAAAAATAACATAAAGGAAATAAAAGGATTACAAAAACAAGGTCTTTTATCATTTTTAGATTTATCCGAGAATGATATCACAGAAATTAAAGGATTGGAAGATTTGGAGGAATTAGAAAAATTAAATCTTTCAAATAATCCTATATCTCTTAGATTACTAGCAGATTTAGAGGAATCGAGTGAAGAAGAAATCCAAAATAGGTATGGAATTGCAAGTAAACCACTAAAAATCGTGGAATATTGTAAAAATCTTGAAAAAAAGAAAACCTCAGGTGAATTTTATTGTTTTTAAATTCCATTAAATGCGATAAAATGTATGCATTAACTTTTAATGAAAATAATAAAAAATTAAAATGAAGTCGGTTCCTCTTTTATAACTTTGGATATAATTATATTATTCTTTAATAAGTTTAGGGTTAAAATCTAAAGTTTTTAAATAAGTGAATCCACCAAATATCTTAGGAAAAACCTCAAGATTACTTTTAGATTAAAAGATGGAAGCTTTAAATAGTGTATTAAGTCTCCAATCTCAATAGGGACATTCATCATTCCTGTTTTTAAAGAATCCCCGTACTTAAAAATATATTAAGACATTGGTATCTAAATAAAATAAAATAGATTTGATATTATTACTATTGATTATAATATAATATTATATATATTAAACTGTAATTGATTTAATTAATCAAATAAATATTTTAAAATTAAATTTAAATCCCAATGTAAATAAACCCAGAAGATTTCGGGAAAATAGAGATAAATTTCAACCTATTAAATAATTGGGAAAAAATTTTAAGTTTTACTTGAAAAATTTTAAAAAATAAAATTTAATGCGTGCGATATTAAATGAATAAAGATATATGGTTTGGATATCATGTCCCTTCTGAGGGTCTTGATTTCGATAAGATGAAAACAATCTGTTTAACAACTGAAGATGTTGGTCTTGATCTTTTTACAACGACTGATCATTTCATGAACATGATGAATCCGATGGGTGAAAAAAATCATCCTCTTGAATGTTGGACCTTGCTAGCGGGCCTTGCTGCAGTTACTAAAAAAATTCGGTTAGGACCATTAGTATCATGTTATGGATATAGAGCACCAGCTCTCCTTGCAAAAATTGCAACTAGTGTTGATATAATAAGTAATGGAAGACTTGTAATGGGCCTTGGAGCAGGATGGCATCAAGCGGAATTTAAAGGATTTTACGGAAAATTCCCTCCGGCGAAGGAGCGAATACAAGGTTTTGAAGATACACTTGCTATTGTTCATTCCATGTTCCGAAATGAGCATACTTCATATAAAGGAAAGATTTTTTCAGTCGAAAACACTTTAAACAGCCCACTTCCGATTCAAAAAGAAGTACCGATAATGGCGGGAGTTTTTGGGGATTTAACCACAAAGATCGCTACTCGTCATGCGAATATTATTCATTGTGCATTTGATCCCTCACCAGATCTCATAAAAAACAAAAAAGATCAAATCGCTGAAAGATGTAAAGAAATAGGAAGAGATCCTGATGAAATACGAATTGCTGCAGGATATACACTATGGTTAAATCCAACAAAAGAAGACATTTCTAGACGCGTCATGATGCTAAAAATAAGAAGCCAATTATCTACAAAAGAGTTAAAGGAGATGGTTATAAATTCTCCAACAACGCCAGAGGGTCACATTGAAGCCATGCAGGAGATGATCAATAATGGATTGAGTGTTTTTACTTTTATGGGATCTATCGATAACCTAAAAATATTCGGAGATAAAGTCATCCCTAAATTGAGATAATAAAATAATTTAATATAAAAAGTTATATTCCTTCTTCGAAGCTGTGAATATAATTGTATTAACATTCAGTCTGTTTATCAATTTTTCCACCCATAGAATAAAATTTTAGCATTCTAACTTGAGCATCCATATCAGAACTATAAACAAATGAGAAAAAAATTAGAATAATTTTCTTATGACTTTAGACGAATTTATCTTTAAATCCTCATAATTTTGTACCATAGCTTATCCATAGGCAAGACGAGAAATTATTTCTGGAAAGTTTGTCAAGATAATATCTATAAACAACACTCTTTTAGATATTTACCTGTAAAACTTTTTTCACATTTTATTAAATCCTCGGGTATTCCCTCAAATAATATCTCTCCCCCTTTTATCCCACCTTCTGGTCCTAAATCAATTATCCAATCTGCTTCCTTTATTATATCTAAATTATGTTCTATAACAATTACTGTATTATTATTTGTTACTAATTTTTTTATGATTCCAATTAATCTTTCAATATCAGCAGCGTGTAAACCAGTTGTAGGTTCATCCATAACATATAGATTA
The DNA here is from genome assembly GCA_964600195.1 of uncultured archaeon. Classification (GTDB taxonomy): domain Archaea; phylum Asgardarchaeota; class Lokiarchaeia; order Sigyniarchaeales; family SOKP01; genus FT1-020. Next base: position 10,809 of record CAZRIR010000010.1, read on the forward strand.
CCTTTCTTATGAATTTCGGAAGCAAGCTTTATTCGTTGAGCTTCACCACCTGAAAGAGTAGACAGTGGTTGCCCCATCTCGAGATAATCCAGACCTACATTTGATAAAACTTGAATTTTTTTAATAATTTCTTCATCTGAGAAGAACTGTAAGCCATCTTTTATAGTCATTTTTAAAACGTCGTAAATATTCCTATCTTTATATGTTAATTTGAGCACTTCCTCTTGATATCGTTTTCCTTCACATTCATCACATATAATGCGAATTTCATCTAAAAAATGCATTTCAACTTTAAGATACCCTAACCCTTTGCATTTTGGACAAGCCCCCTTAGAATTGAAGCTAAACAATCCTGGTTTTGAGTTGGTTTTTTTTGCAAATAAATTCCTTATATTTGAAAATACTTTAATGTATGTCAATGGATTTGAACGAGATGAAACAGAAACAGGAGTCTGATCTACTACAATGGATTCAGGATGATCTGGTATAAAAGTATCGATGATAAGACTACTTTTTCCGGAACCGGCCACTCCAGTAATACAAGTAAAAACACCTTTAGGAATTCTTGTTGAAATATTCCTCAGATTATTAATATTTGCATTTGAAATAATATACGTCTCATTCCACTTCTTACGGACGTATGATTGAGATATTGATTTATTAAATATGCTCGCTGTGATACTTTTCGTATTTAATAATCCTTCGAAATTTCCAGTATAAATTATTTCTCCACCATTTGAACCTGCTTGAGGACCTATATCAATTATATATTCGGCGTGTTTGATTACATCTTTATCATGCTCTACAATGAGGAGACTATTTCCTTTATCCCTCAACTTTTTTAGAAGATCTATAATTTTAAAAGTATCCCGTGGATGGAGACCTATAGTCGGCTCATCAAGAATATACATTATATCTACTAAATCACAATCCAACTGACGTGCTATTTTAACCCTTTGACTTTCTCCACCCGATAATGTAGCTACATTACGATTAAGCGAAAGGTATCCAACACCGATTTCAATCAAATTCAATAACATGCTGCACATTTTAGTAATAATTGGTTTAGCTATTTCAATAGATACTCCCTTGAGAAAATTATATAGTTCAGAAAGTTCCATATTAACTAGTTCTGGTATTGATTTTCCATTTATCATTACACTAGCTGCTTTTTCATTTATTCTGGCCCCCATACAAGTAGTACAAGTAGAATAATTAAAATATTTCTCATATGCATCTCGTCTTTTTTTAGATAATTGAACTTTTGCTTTATTAATATAAAGTCTTTCTAACTTTCGCACAACTCCTTCATAATTTTTTGTATACAACCCTTCCCCATGCTTTTTTTCAATAGGTATCGCTTTAGCATATAAAAAATCGTTTAGTTCTTTAGAAGAGAAATTTTTTATTTTTTTATCTACATTAAAAAGTTTTATTCCTATAATTTCTCTATAATTCCAACCATCCACTTTATAATCAGGATGATTTATAGCACCCTCTCGAATAGTTTTCTCTTTATCTATTAGATGATCCATGTCAATTTGAATATTTTTTCCTAAACCTTTACAATCTTGGCACATGCCTAGAGGATGATTAAATCCAAAAAGAAATGAAGGCCCAATTTGCGGATCACCACATCGAGAAAATAACAATCTCATATAAGTATAAATTTCAGTTGCAGTGCCAACAGTACTTCTGAGCGAGGTACCCATTCGTTTCTGATCAATCATTATTGCTGTAGATATATTCTTTATCTCATCTATATCAGGTTTACTGAGTTTAGGCATTCTACTTCGGGCAAAGGATGAAAAAGTTTCGATTAATTGTCTTTGGGCTTCAGTATAGATTGTATCAAAAACTAAAGAAGATTTTCCAGAACCTGAAACACCTGTAAAAACAACTATTTTGTTCTTTGGAATATTCACAGAAATATTTTTCAGATTATGAACTCTCGCTCCAGATACTAAAATATTTTGATCTATCATTTTGGATTATTATTCTCCTTTTTTTTAGGTGTTAAATTTAATCCTAAAGAATGAACATAATCTTTTACCCAATTAATTTCTGCTTCTAAAAGATACCTTGGACGAATAGATAGGGAAATAGCATGATCTTGACACTGCGCATCTTTGAGATAATTCTCTAATTCTTTATAACATTTAATTCCTTCCTCTAATCTAGCAATATAAATGGAAAATCCATCAATTATTTCTAGTGTAGAAAGTAAATTAAGATTAGATATTGCAATATCTATACGCCAATTATGTTGTTCTGGGTTTGAGATTATATATTTTAAAGTTGCTTTTAGCAAATTTAATCCCTTTCCTGTTATGGAATAAATTTTTTGGGTTAGATTCTTCTCAGAGATAACTTTTTTACTCGTTAATAATTTTTGAGTTTCCATTTTACCCAGTAGTTTATAAATAGATGATAGAGAAAGTTCTGTCCACTCTCTCATTGACCTTTCTTCTATTTCTTGGTTAATCTCATAAGCATACATCTCTTTTTCGCTAAGTAATCCCATGAGAGCTGATTCTTTATTGGATAAAAGCTTTATTGTACTCATACACTATTGTAATGATACAATATATTAAAATCTTATGATATTTACCTATTTGATTTTAGAAATAAGATAAATGGACGTTAATGATTAAATCCAAAAATAATACTAGTTAGGTTGAAATTTGCTAAAAAATTTGATTAACAATATAAAAATAAGAAAAAAAGGATTTAATTAAGTTCCTTCTTCATATCCATGTATATAGTTATATTGTATCTTGGTTAACTTGTCCTTGTTTTAAATTCTATTCGGACATTAGTAATTGTAATGCAAATGCCATGTCCATTACTTCATTTGTAGGCCCATTTGGACGGTTTCTTAGAAAGAACTTCAAATAACACTTTTTCCATCTCTATTGTAATTATTAAAAAATTGTTTAATTGGGAATGGTTTTCCATGTCCGGGATAAACCATATTAATATCCAGCATTTTGAGCCTTTCAATACTCTTCTTAAATGCTTCCTTATCGGGGATCAAATTATTCTTTTTAGGCTTTTTATTATTCATGAGCAAATCACCGCAAAAGAATGCACCATCAGCAGTAAGAAAACCAAGGGAACCCTTAGAATGCCCGGGAAGATTATAAACATTAATATCAAATCCATATTCGTTCAAAGATTGCCCATCGTCAAGAAATATATCTGGCGTGAATCGATCTTCTTCTTTTAATCTTATTCCTAATAAACGGATGACAAATTTACTTAGTTTTTTCATAAATAAATTTAAATTCCGATTCCATGCAAAATCTCCCAACTCTACCATTCCTAAATCTTCACGATGCATAGCAATTTTTGAACCATATGTGTTACGGAGGTATGCACAGTTTCCCGTGTGATCAGCATCACCGTGAGTAATCAATATTAATTTTAAATTATCATTCTTACAGCCTGATTGCTTGACAATCTTTTCTAATTCAGCTCGATTTTTAGACAAACCACTATCAATTAATATATATTCATCCTCTCGCTTCAAGAGAAAGCAATTAACACTCTTGAATTCTATAATTGTCAAATTTTCATGTATCTCATTTATTACATGATCACGTCTCTTAGTTAGATTATTAATATTTTTCATTTTTTAATCACT
>CAZRIR010000010.1:14554-16045 GCA_964600195.1 uncultured archaeon
GTTTCTTCCTGACATCCAAAAATCGTACCTGAGCTGATCAATTCCGGAAATTCCTTGTGTGCAGTGACTATCATGTCAGCACCATCATCAATCAAGATATTGGGTTTTTCTTTCAAGCATTCACGAATGCACCAATAAAATTCTTCATCCGTGTTTCCATGCCATGCAAATACATTTATATCTTCTTTTACTAAGGCGGCAGTAACATCATCTTGTGTTGATAATGGATTACTACCACATAAAAATACTTCCGCACCTCCTGCTTTCAGAGTGCGAGCTAAATTTGCCGTTTCTTTAGTTACGTGTAGACAACCTGCGATTTTAACCCCTTTTAAAGGCTTTTCTTTTTCAAATCGTTCGCGAAGAATTTTTGCAACAACCGGCATTTTATTTTCAGCGACATATAAGGATTCTTTTCCTTTGTCTGCCAAACTTTCATCGGCGATCTTGTATTTTACCATTTTTTTCACATTTTTTTTACTATTTAATTCTTATAAAATTTAATAAAAATATAAATATTTTTTTTAACAAATATATAATATATCATATTATTTTTAGACATTTAATAAATAAAATAAATAAATTTAAACATGTTAAAAATTAATGAGCTGTTAAACACGCAGCTAATCATTAAAAGCTTAAATACAAAAACAAAAATTAATGTTAAAAAGCTTATAAAGAATATAAACGTTTCAAGACAGTCATTTTATAACAAATTTGATGATTTAAAAAAGAAACAAATAATAAGTAATTATACGATAAATATCAATCCGAATCCTCCCCTAAATTTAAAGTATATCCTGCTTGAAATAAAAACAAATCCAAAAGAACCCAATTTAGTTGAAGAATTAATGAAGATCCCTCAATTAATAATGTTAGATGGAATTTTTGGTGAATTTTCATTAATTAGTCTATTTGTTTTCAAATCTTCAGAAGAATATTATCAAATTTTAAAATTAATAGATAATATCATGGCCAAGTCTTATTTCAAAAAATATCAGCTCATAGATATCATAAAAGCCTTTAAAATTAATGGAATTATATTAAATAAGGAATATATCACATTGAAAAGAGATCTTGATGAGATAGATTATCTAATTTTAGAAATACTCCAACGAAAACAAAAAATTAAGCCAATATCAACTTATGAAATTAGACAACTCTTGCAGTCTGAATACAATATCGAAATATCTCAACCAACCGTATATTATCGGATTAAAGATTTGGAAACAAGCAATGTAGTTTTAAATTATACTATAAATTTCAATCCCAGAAAAATTGGGTTTAATGGGAAATATATCGTGCGTATTAAACCTAAAAATCCATCAAAATATGGGGAAATTGCTGCGATTTTGTCAGAGAATGGATCTATTACTGATTTATTTAGAATTGGAGAAAATTATGGTTTATTAGCATTAATACGAGTTGAAAAAGTAGAGCACTATGGAATATTCATAAAAGAATTATACGATACAGAAGAAATCGAAGATA
>CAZRIR010000011.1:0-15748 GCA_964600195.1 uncultured archaeon
CTTGGATTAAAGAAACATTCAGGTGCTAAGAATCTCTCGACACCTACATTGATGGTTTCACCATCTGGCAGCATGTATGACTTTTCCATTCCAGCGACTTTCTTGGAAAGCATCATTTCTTTCTCGGGGTCAATTGCTACATAGCATAATTTTTCCTTGATATCTCGGACAATTTCTTTTTCTGCGGATGTAGTAAATGAATATCCCTTTTGTCGTAATAATCTTTGCAAGTAAGTCGTTATATCTCGACCGGCAAGGTCAATTCTCTGAATGGCGTGGCTTAAGGCGAAACCCTCGAAAATTGGGACGACGTGTGATACACCATCACCAATATCTATTACGCATCCCGTAGTACGACCAGATGCATATAGAGACAATACTGCTTGCATTGCAACGTAAAGTGCAGGTGTATTGAATGTCTCGAACATGATTTCGGCCATTTTCTCACGGTTAGGTCTTGGATTTAATGGCGCCTCAGTCAAAAGTACTGGATGTTCGGAAGGATCAATTCTTAAATCGGTGTAGAAGGTATAATGCCAGATCTTCTCCATTGCGGTCCAATCTTCAATAATACCATGTTCTACAGGGAACATCAACTTCAAGACACCTTTAAGTTGCATGGCTTCTTCTCCGATATAGTATTCCCGAGTGTAGTGCTCTACATCAGTCATGATACTTTCGTATTTTGGATACCCGATGAGAGTAGGAAATACGGATCGTGGTTGATCTTCACCAGCGAATCCATTCTTGCTGATTCCAGTACCGTTATCGACTACAAGTGCTTTAGCATTTAAAAAGCTTTCTTCTTCTGCCATTTTACTCAGCCTTTTTTTATAGTTTTGTGTAAATTATTTTTTCGTAAATTATATAAAAAAGTTTATCTATATAAATTGTTTTTTTTTGATACATTTTTAAACAATTCAATTATAACAAATATGAATTTTGTATTTATAAATTTTTTCAAATCCTAATATATCAAACAATCATTTAAGCAATAGATTTATAAACATAAACCTAGATAGATTATAGATTCTTTTTTTTTTAAAATTTAGAGAGAGATTTTAGCACATATTTTTAGATATTTTGGGCTCATAAATCCTGCAATTGTGTTAAAAAATAATTGTTTTGGATGGATAAAAGATATTAATTTAGTGCTTATAAGTATTGTTCCATGTGTTGTTTATATCTTTCAAATTTCCTCTTGCCAAAACTAATAATTTTTGCCAACATTTCAGATTTTTTAACAGACGTGTTTAATTCTATGGGTTCTTGAATATAACCATCCTTTAATGCATTATTATAGGTTTTTTCACCAATATCTGTCCTAATAATTGTCGTCGTGTAATTTTCTCGTGAACCCAGTCCACCAAAGGAAATATCTGCATAGACATTAGAAAAATCCCTGCATGCAAAACAAGCCTGTCGAGCTATTTCATTTAAGTCTTTAAAATCAATGATAATGGACTCGTGATTTTTAAGCTCTAAAATTAATGACTCTTTTATATTCATGCTTTCCACATTATCAAAAGAAAATCCATATTTATTCTCCATTTTTAGGCGTGCTTCTTCTCCAAAAGAAAAGTTAAAATTACAAAACAATCCCAGAGTATATTTAACTACATGTGCTGGAAGTATGCTCAATTCTTGCATTTTTCGTATCGAATGAATCTGACATGGAGTTCCGACCACGGCAATATTCATCATGTCATTTCCAACAATTTTTTTCAGTTTTGTAATGGTGGGAATGAACGTATCATAATGCTCTAAACCACTTATTTGTTGGGATAAATCAAAGTGAGATCCCGCAGATTTGATGATCTCTTCTCTTGTCGTGGCAAAAAATGGAACTCTATTAAACGGTCCTTCCTTCTTGGATACGAGGGCTCCTTGAATTAAATTTTTATCCAATAAATATGTCAGAATTGCAGTTACAACCCCTCCATCTGTCGCTTTGTTTCTTATTTCCTCGGATGACGCTTGGCTTGATATAATTTTTTTCTGATTACCAATAGAGATCTTATAATTAAACCTTTCATTTAATTCATCATTTAAAACGTATGTTTGTGGGCAAACAAGATAACATAATCCACAATGAAGGCAATTATCTTTATTACTATAATGAGGTGGACCAAATTCTGACATTTCTATTGCCTTTAGTTCAGCAGCGGAACAAAAGCTTACACATCCTCCGCATTCTCCACAAATTCCTTTCTCATGAACTTCCTTTATTAAATCTTCAAAAGATTTAGGAACGACTTCATCAATTATTTCAGTTTCACTCATATTAATATACCACCATTTTTAATACTCATTTGGCATTTTATTTAATTCGGCCTTGGAAAAAACAGGTCCATCCACACAAACAAACTTCTCTCCAATATTACACCTCCCACACTTACCGATTCCACATTTCATGCGGTTTTCTAACGATTCTAATATTTGTTCAGGTTTGAAATTTAATTTTTCTAATATCGCTTCCGTTGTTTTTATCATTATAGGTGGGCCACAAACGATTGCTACAGCATTTTCTGGTGATGGATTCACCGCTTCCACTATGGGTGCAACGAATCCAACCCTACCATCCCATCCTTCTTCGGCACAATCGATGGTTAGTGCGACATCAACATCATCTCGTTTTTCCCATCTCATTAAATCTTCTTGATAAAGAATTTCCGAGCAGTTTCGATTCCCATAAATAACAGTAATTTCTTTAAAATCATCTCTATTTTTATCATGAATCATATATTCTACAAGTGATCGTAATGTCGAAAATGCAAATCCTCCCCCAATTACAATAATATTTTTTCCTTTTAAATTTTCAATTGGCCATCCATTTCCTAATGGGCCTCTAACACCTATTAGGTCCCCAATATCCGCCATGTGGATTGCAGTAGTTACAGTTCCCATTTTTTTTATCGTGAATTTGATTGATCCCTTTTCTGTTGGAGAAGAAGCAATTCCTATTGGGCATTCCCCTTTTCCAATCACGCTAATTTCAGCAAATTGACCCGGAATGTAATCAAAAAGCTCTTCTTCTTCCTTATTATTAAATACTAATTCAAATGTCTTGATATCATTAACACCATTTTCACTTGCAATTGATTTTATGGTTGTTAAATAGGGAATATATGTGCTAAGTTGCAATAACTTTCGCCTCCTCTTTTTCTTTTCTAATAAATACTATTTTTTTTATTATTTCTCTTAAATCATTATTTACAGGACATAACTGAACGCATCGACCACACCCAACACATCCAAGCATGCCATAATTTTTAGGATAATAGCTAAATTTATGTAATATCCGATTTCTACATCTCTCTATTTTAGAATCGCGAGGATTATGTCCACTTGTATGTTGAGTATAAATACAGAATTGACACGTGTCCCAGAGTCTTATCCTCTTGCCTCGGTGGTTATAATGATCATCCTCATCAACAACATCAAAGCATGTACAAGTAGGGCATAAAAATGCACAAGTTCCACATCCCAAACAATTTTCACTAATTTCGGTCCATAGGGGATGTTCAAAATTAGGCTCTAGGATATCGGCTATGTCATCAAGCTCTAATTTTGTAGATATTAAGGACTCTGCCTTTTCTGACAATTCTTCTGCTTGAATTAAATCTTTTTTATTGGCATCAGCTAACCATGCTAACTTGTTGATAATCGCCTTTCCTATATCACTCACAGACCTAACTAAATATCTATCTCCTAAATCGGTAAGAAATATATCCACATCATCCATTCTATGCGGATGACCACCATAGTCTAATGACGTGCAAAAGCAAGTTTGGCGAGGTGCATTACAACCCATTCCTATAAGAAGGGTATTTTTTCTTTTTTTTAAAAAAATATCATCCTGGAATTTACCATAAGTAAAGAAATTTTCGAGTAAATTAAAACTATAAGCATCACAAGGACGAATCCCGAATATTATATTCTTCTCATCTAAATCTTTTACGGGTTCGATCTCAATTTCTTTACCATTGATTTTATAAGTAAATAATGTTTCCATTTTTGGAAAAATTATCTCTTTAGGTGGAACTTTTGAATTCAAAAACTCAAGATCAAGCTCTTTTGGGTCATTAATTTTCTTGAACACGACATTACCTTTCTCTTTCGCAGGTCCAAAAAAATTATAATAACGTGATAAATCTACAAATAATTTTTCGACTTCTTCTTTTTTCAATATTTTATTGGTCATTTTTTTTAATCACCAATTTTAATGTTCTTCCAACATGAAATCTTCTTTATCATCCATCCTTTGAGTCATCATTGGAGGAACGATATCTGGACTTAACCCTGAGGTGAAATCAAACCTTTCTTTCACGATTTTTTGTAATTTTCTCGTGATTAAATTTAAATCAATTCCCATGGGACACACACTACTACAAGCACCGCAAGCGACACAGCGTCCTGCCATGTGCATTGCTCTAACTAAATGAAATGAAATGATGTCAGACATGTCTGTTGTCTTTCCAAACCAAATTGGTTTATTCTGATCAACAAAACATAGGTTGCAATAACACATGGGACAAGCTTCTCTGCAAGCATAACATCTGGTACAACTGCTAAGTAAATTCTCGATAATTTGCCATTTTTCTTCGGGAGACTTTGATTCATACTCAGAAAGATCCGAAAAATCATCATCAATGGAACTACATTCCATGGATTCTCCCACGATCACGTCAGATAAAGTTGCATTCTTCGGGGGTGCTTTTATTTTACACGTTTTACATAATTCATTCAAATACTCATCATATGAGAATGATTTTTCAAAATCTACCCCTTTCACAAGAATCTTATTATCTATCACGGAGATCTCGACAATTTCTTTATCCCCAATTTCTTTTTCGATTCTTTTTCTATTAATAATTCCATTACATGGAATTCCAATAATTTTAATATTTTCAAGATTTACTTGGTTTTCTTTGGCGAGGTGGATTAAACTTCTTCCAACACATCCTTTTGAGACTATTCCTACCTTTAAAGACACATTTTCATTATCAATGAACTTGGTTATGGGTGGAACAACATACCTTGCCAAGTTCACGTAACACAAATTATCCCAAATTAAATTATCCACATCTTTTTCTTGGCTGATAAAAATGGGAGATGAGCTTAAAGGAACGGTTCCTTTCGCATAACCAATAATTAAATCTACTTCTTTATTTTTAAGCAAGTCACGTGCTATATTTTGCATGGATTGTTCAATATTTTCATTTTCTTCTTGAATATTTACCAATAAAATCACCAATTTTTCTCAAATTTATTATTTGGTCCAACTTTTTTAACCATTTTAGTAGCTTTTTTGATCAAATCGGCAAAACGTTCTCCTTCTGCTGCAGATGCCCACATGAATTGTACTCTTTCAGGTTCTATGCCAAAAAAGTCCAATAAATCTTTAAGAATACCAAATCTTCTCCGTGCAACTAAATTTCCACTAATATAATGGCAATCTCCTGGATGGCATCCTGAGACGACTACCCCATCCCATCCATCCATCAAGCTTTTAATGATAAAAAAAGGATTGACTCTTCCGGAACATGGGACTCTTACCACTCTAATAGTGGGAGGATATTGAATTCTACTGACTCCTGCCAAATCAGCTCCTGCATAAGAACACCAATTACATAAAAATGCAATGATTTTTGGAGTCCATTCCTTTCTTTCTATTTTTTTTTCCATTACGGTCTCGTTCATTTATCCCACCCTACCTGTTATCATTTCATATATTTGATCTCCCGTAAATCCTAAAATATCAATCGCGGAGCATCTACAGTTTCCAGAACATGCTCCACACCCCTTGCACAACGCTTGATTAATTGATGCAACTAAACCAAATCTTCTATCAACAATGAGTTCAATTGCATTATATGCGCAATTTTCAACACACATCCCACATCCACTACATCTTGTTATATCTATACTTGCTACCTTTCCTTCTGCTTCAATTTCATCCTTAGATAGGATGGTGCAAGCTCTAGAAACCGCAGCATTTGCCTGAGATATAGAATCTTCTATTGGTTTTGGGCAATGTGCCAAACCTGCAACAAATATTCCTTCTGTTGCAAAATCTACGGGTCGTAATTTCACGTGTGCCTCTAAATAAAAATTATCTTCATTAAGAGGTACTTTCAACATTTTTGCTAATTCTTCGTTTTCTTCTCCGTTAGCTATTATTCCCGCACTTAAAACCAAGAGATCCGAATTAATTACTATTTTTCCAAGTTTTGGATTTTCGATAATAATTTTTAGTTCATTTTTTTCTTTTAAGACCTCGGGAGGATTTTTCTCATCAAATCGAATGAAAATAACTCCCAACTCTCGAGCCATTCGATAATATAATTCCTTAAAACCATAAGTCCTGATATCTCTGTATAAAATGGTAACTTCCGTATCTGGACTTGATTCTTTTGTTTTTATGGCATTTTTTATTGCTTCAGCACAACACATCTTGCTACAATACGGATGCTCCATATTTCTCGAACCTACGCATTGAATCATCACTACTGATTTTTTCTTCTTGATTTCATTATTCATGTTGATGATTTTCTCAAACTCAGATTGTTTGATAATTCGATCATCTTTCCCGTATAAATATTCATTTGGTTCATATTCGGCAGCACCTGTTGCAACAATCACTACACCATGTTCAAATTCAACTTTTTCTTTCTTTTCACCATGAATAATAGATGTTTTAAAATTTCCGATATATCCATTAATATTTTCTATTTCAGCTTGAGTGTAAACGTGAATATTTTTATTTGTATTAATATCATTTTTTAAATCTGATAAATACTTTTGAAGATCCCCGCCTTCAAGTGTCGTATAAATATGGCGGGCATGTCCACCAAGTTCTTTCTCTTTTTCTATTAAAAAGGTTTCAAATTCTTGACTTCCGAAATTTTTTGCAGCAGTCATTCCACTTATACCACCACCTATGACGAGAACCTTAGGGGTCACGCTCAATTTAATTCGTTCCAAAGGCTGGATCTCTCGTGCCTTATTTACTGCCATCCTGATCAAATCTTTTGCTTTCTGTGTTGCTTCTTCAGGTTCATGCATGTGGACCCAAGAACATTGATCTCTTATGTTAGCCATTTGAAATAAATATCGATTCAAACCAGCTTCTCTTATAGTTTCTTGAAATAATGGTTCATGAGTTCGAGGGGTGCAAGATGCCACAATAACACGATTCAGATTATACTCTTTAACTTTTTCTTTAATTATGGTTTGAGTGTCTGCTGAACAAGTATATAAGTTTCTGTCTGCCAATACAACATTTGGTAACGTTCCAACATATCTAGTTACTTCGGGAACATCAACATATCCTCCTATATTGATGCCACAATGACAAATAAAAGCCCCTATTCTTGGAGGTTGCCCCGCAACATATATTTCTGGAGGAAGTGTTTTTTCCGTGATTAAAGTACCTCTTTGATCGTATAAAAGTTGATTAACACATCCTGCTGCAGCACTCGCTTGTGTAACTGTTTCAGGAATATCTTTTGGGGATGTAAAAGCACCACAAGCAAATATTCCTGGTCGAGAGGTCTGGACAGGATTAAAAATGTCAGTATTAACAAATTTGAAATTATTTAACTCCACTCCAAATTTTTCACCTAAATACGTTGCATCATTCGGAGGATTTAACCCTACTGAAAGAACAACTAAATTATATTCCTCTCTAACAATTTTCCCCTTCTCATTCTCATAAGTTAAAATTAAATTTTTTGTCTTTTGGGCCTCTTCTAAATGAGAGATTCTACTTCTAATGTAGCGAACACCATATTCTTCTTGAGCACGATTAATGTACTTATCAAAATCCTTTCCATAAGCTCTTATGTCCATGCTAAAAATGGTAGGATTAACCTGATCCATGTGTTCTTTTGCTATTACGGCTTCTTTTGCAGTATACATGCAACATACAGATGAACAATAAGGTTGTCCTTCCCTGAAATCCCTAGAACCAATACATTGGAGGAATGCAACCTTTTCTGGAACATCACCATCAGAAGGACGCAAGATCTTACCAGAATAAGGTCCACTTGCGCTTAAAATCCTTTCAAATTCAATGCTGGTTACCACGTTTTTAAATTTTCCATATCCATATTTGTTTGCTTCAGGTGGAACGTATTCATCAAACCCCGGAGCTAAAATTATAGCTCCCACGTTAATTTCTGTTATTTCATCTTCTAAATCATATTCAACTGCTTTTGCTTTACACACACCTAAACAAATACCACAACCAATACAATAATCCTTATTAATTGCATATACTAAGGGTACCGCTTGAGGATATTTTACCGAAGTAGCATGATATTTGGCTAATCCTTCATTAAATATATCAATTGCTTCTACGGGACATTCTCTACCACATACGCCACAACCAGTACATTTATCCATGTTGACGTATAAAGTCTTTTTTAAAAATTTTACTGTGAAATTGCCAGCTTGACCCTGAACATCTAAAATTTTGGCATTAATCGATAAATCAATATTTTGATGACGTCCAGTCTCTACAAGTTTAGGGCTCACTATACACATTGCACAATCATTTGTAGGAAAGGTTTTATCCAATTGTGCCATGACTCCACCAATACTAGTTGAAGATTCTACTAAATACACTTTATATCCTGCATCTCCTAAATCTAATGATGCTTGAGACCCTCCTATTCCAGCACCAACCACTAAAACTGATCCAACTTTATCCATTCTTCAATACCTCCTATGTTCTTACATAGATGGGGGTAATCCCAACTATTTCGCTCATGTCTACTTGAGCCCGTCCCTTTAATATTAACATGTTTCCTAAGACTTCGCTTGGATCTATTCCAATTTCTATTGCTAAATCCTTAACAGATTTTGGTTCTTTTTCTAATAATATTAAAATTCTTGAACGAATATATTCATCATGAATTGCCGAGTTAAAAACTGATTCAAATTTTTCAAGGGAAACCTTTTCACCATATACATTTTCATCTTCAGTAATCTCCCGTTGTCTTCCCACGAGAGCCCTAATTCTATCAGTACCCGCGGCTCTTTCTATAGCCATCAATTTTTCCATCAATAACATATCTGGATTATTTCCAGCTAAAGGGGATGGTCCAATTGTTTTAATATGTTGAATAAATTCTGTCACTACTTCACCAAACCTCGCACCTTCAGAAGCGGATACCCAATCCAATCTCACTCTATTCTCCATATCCACGATACTTAAAAACTTGGTTATCATGTCAAATTTTTTAACTGCTTCGTAATTTCCTTCTAAATAATGGCAATCACCAATATGGCAACCCATTATAAATACCCCATCAAGACCCTGTCTAATGGCCTCAAAAATAAATTTAGGATCCACTCTACCACTACACATGACTCTTATAACTCTCATATTAGGTGGATACTGAATCCTGCTTACTCCTGCTAAATCTGCTCCCGCATACGAACACCAATTACATAAAAATCCTAAAATTCTTGGTTCAAAACTCATTAAATTTCCCTCCCTCCATAGGCATAAATTTCAGATAAAATCTGCTCATTAGTAAAATGCTTGATTTCAATTGCTTGCTTTGAACAAGTTGCTCCACACAAGCCACAACCCTTACAGACTGCTTGGATGATTTCAATTTCATCATTTTCATTCTTAATAATTGCTTTATATGGGCAAACTTTAATGCATACTTCACAGCCACTACATAAATTTTTATTCCATTCAGGCAAGTATGATGTTGCACCTTCGACTTCGAGTGTATCATGGGAAAGTATAGTACTTGCCCGGGATGCTGCTGCATAACCCTGTGAAATTGCTTCAGTAATATCCACGGGCCATTTCGCCGCACCTCCAATAAAAACTCCATCTGTAGCAAAATCATTTGGTCGTAATTTCACGTGAGCTTCTAAAAAGAAATTGTTTGATTCCAAGGGAACTTTCAACAATTGTGCAAGATATTTATTATCATTATTTGCTATTAATGGGGTTGATAGTACGAGCAAATCATATGGAATAACAATCTCTTCACTTAAATATTGGTTAAAAACCTTGACTTCATTTTCTTGCACTGTTGGTTCCTTTTCTTCTGGGTATCGAATAAATAAGACTCCCAATTCCCGTGCTTTCCTGTATATTGCTTCATATTTAGTTCCTGGAGTGTATAAATCCCTAAAAAGTATCGTAACATTCATATTTGGATAATTCTCTTTTATAAACACCGAGTTTTTCAAAGCAGTCATGCAACATATGCTTGAACAATAAGGTCTTTCTTTATTTCTTGAACCTACGCATTGAATCATGACGATATTATTTGGACTAAAATCATTATTTTTTAATTTAACCTCTAATTCTTGTTGGGTGATTCTCATTTTCCCATCATATCCCAATAAATAATTTGGAATAAATAAACTGGCTCCAACTGCTACTATAATAGCACCGACCATCAAATTCTCGATTTTATCAGCATGCTCAATTTCAACATTATAATTACCCACAAAGCCGTCTACATTTTTTACTTTCGCTGAAGTATATATTGTCAAATTTTTTGCTTGTTGGACTTTATTTATCATATTATCAAATAATTCAGAAGCTTTAATATTATGAGGAAATAAGGTATGAAGTGATCTAAGTCTACCACCCAAATCTGCTTCTTTCTCAATCAAATAGGTTTGAAATCCTTGGTTATTTAAATTAAATGCAGCACTCATTCCTGCAACTCCTCCTCCAATAACTAATGCTGCTGGCTGAATATCCACGCTTACTCTATCGAGCGATTGAAGTTTAGCAGCTTTAGCAGCACCCATCTTAACCAAGTCCTGTGCTTTTTTATACGCACCTTCAGGATCCTTCATGTGTACCCAAGTGCATTGATCTCTAATATTTACAAAATTAAATAAATATTCGTTCAACCCCTCTTCCGCAATACATTCTCGGAATAAGGGTTCATGGGTTCGAGGGGTACATGAAGCAACTACTACGCGATTTAAATTATGCTCTTTAATTGCTTTTTTAATGGAATTTAAACCTGTTTCTGAACAAGTATACATATTATCTTCACTATACACTACTTCTGGCAGGTTTCCCGAATAATCCGCTAATTTCTCGCAATCAATTAACCCTCCTATATTAGAACCGCAATGGCATATAAAGACACCTATCCGGGGTTTATCATCATTTTTTTCTGACATATTTATCTCATCCTCCCTTTATTATCTCAGCCGCCCTTGCAGCTGCACCACTCGCTTCAGATACTGAACGAGGAATATCCATGGGCTCGTGAACACAACCACACGTAAAGATTCCCTCTTTAGTGGTCTCAACAGGATAATATGGGGTTGTTTTTATAAAATTATAATCATCTAATTCAATCCCTAAAACACCTGCTAAATCTTGAATTCCTTGAGGTGGAGTGATACAGGTGGCTAATACTGCTAAATCTACTTTTATTTCATTTATTTTGTTCGATTCTAAATCCTCATAAATTATAATAGGATTTTCTTCGCTATCAACTTGAATTTGAGCTACTTTACTTTTAATATATTTGATATTATATTCATCCGCTCCTCTTTTAAGGAAATTTTGAAATCCTTTACCTCCTGCTCTCATATCTATATAAAATACATATGATTCTAAATCGTTATCATGTTCATGTGCAATCATTGCCTCTTTTGTTGTATACATGCAACAAATTGAAGAACAATATTTATTACTCCTATCATTTCGAGAACCGATGCATTGCAGAAATGCTATTTTTTTCGGAGTTTTTCCATCAGAAAACCTCTTGATATGACCTTCTTGAGGTCCTGAAGCACACTCCAATCGTTCAAACTCTAAAGCTGTAACAACATTTCTATATTTTTTATAACCATAGTTTTTTAACTCTTCATTATCAAAATCTTCAATTAAATTATACCCTGCAGCAACTATTATTGAACCTATATCATTTAGCGAAATAATTTCATCTTTTTGATCAAAATCAATTGCATTTCTTTCACAATTCTTTTCACAAATTCTACATGCGTCTTTAGTCAAATATAAGCATTTATCCTTATCAATGGTCATTACAGAGGGTACACCCTGTAAATAATACATGTATATGGCTTTACGTTTTCTTAATTGTCGGTCAAATTCATCCTCAACACGCATGGGACATTTTTCAGCACATATTCCACAGTTAATACATTCATCTTCTTTCACATAACGAGCATGTTTTAATATATCCACAGAAAAGTTACCTGCATTTCCCTTCACTTTCTGGATTTCTGAAAACGAATAAATCTTGATATTAGGATGTCTATAACATTCTGAGAGTTTTGGGGCAAGAATGCAAATGGAGCAATCATTCGTAGGAAAGGTTTTATCTAATTGAGCCATTCGTCCTCCAATGCATGGTTTTTTTTCAATTATGTTAACATTAATACCCATATCTGCAAGATCTAAAGATGCTTGAATACCTGCGATTCCTCCTCCAATTACTAGGGCACTTTTAGAAGCCTTTGCCAATTAATCCACCACTTTACCAATTTATTTTAAATTTTATATTTATTTTAAAAAAATAATTTGTTCAACCGAAAAATTGAATTTTTTCGAATAATGTTTTTGGTTTTACTCTATGAAAATTAAATCCTAAATCTTCTGGTTTAAATCCAAATGCTAAAGCAACCAATTCGGATAAATAAAATACAGGAAAATCATAGTTAGATTCATTTTTTTTATTAAGCTCCCTCTGATTAAATTCAAATTGTTGATAACAAGCGGGACATACCAAAGCTATGCAATTTGCTCCTGATTCTTGAATAGCTTTGAGTTTATTGTCAATCATTAATAATGATAAATCGGGATCAGATTTGTCAACAGGATTTCCACAGCATTCAATTTTTAAATCGTAATCGATTGATTCCGCACCTAAAACATCAACTATTTCATCGATGGTTTTAGGTTCAAATGGATCGTCCCATTGAATGATTTCTGAAGGTCTAAGATAATGACAACCATAATGAACCGCTACTTTGAAGTTTTCTAGGGGTTTTATAACATTTTCCTTAACCTTTTCGAGGTTTTCATACAAAACTTGAGCAAAATGAGTTACTTTTACACTTCCATCATAACTCTTCCCTACAGTTTCTAATATTTTATTTACATCATCTTTTACCTCATTATCACTATTTATTGAATGATTTACTCCTTTTAAAGTCTCTACGCATCCAGAACAAAAAGAGATGACCCCTCCATTTTTATTGCAAAGGCTTAAATTTCTTGCCCCTAATGCTAACCATGTCTTATGGTCGATCAATTCCACGCCTGTAGGATCGGGACAGCAGCTAAACCCATCAACATCATTTAGTTTTATACCAAGTTTTTCAAACACCTTTCTAGAAGAAACCTCCAAAAAGGGTAACCTTGCGGGGATAACACAACCTAAAAATAAATCATAACTCATTCCTCATTGCCCTCCCTAATTATATGTTTATCAAAATCAGTATATTGCATTATTTTTTTTATCTCCTCTAATGATGCTGTATTAATTTCAGGAAGCCCTAATTTTTCACGACGAGTATTAATTGCTTTCGAGTAAGGTATAGCAACACCATGTTCTAAAACTGCTTGAGCTTGAGAATAAAATGCTTCAGGACATTTGCCTACGTCAAAACATTTATTCTTTATTAATGTGAAAATTTCCGTGAGTTCAACTTTTTGAGGACAAAGTTCAACACATTTTTGACAAGTTGAACATAGCCAGATATTTTGGTCTTGAGAATTTATTAACCTTTCTTGAAATCCTAAGATTGCTTCCTCAATTAATTTTCTCGGATTATACATTCCTTCTGTAATTAAGGCCACTGGGCATCCTCCTGAACAAGTTGAACATTGGTAACAATAACTCAAAGAGGCATTATGACCAATTACTTCATTTCTAAATTCAAAATTTACAACACTCATGTCCATCATACATTTTTACTTTTTTGTATACTATTTAAAGTTTTTTGATACTTTCCTCAATAAATTGTATTCCATTAGACTATGAATATATTCATCATGATAATATTTAAAAATATCTCTATCTAAACGAAATAATTTGCTAGAAATCGTAAATATATTTGTGTTTTCCTAGCGAAAAAGGAAATTATTAACGAAAATGATCGCCGATTATCATAAAAATTTACATAATATGATCAATCTATCCTAAAAATGACAAATTATCACATTTCTTAATCAATTCATTAACTAAAAAAAATATAATTAATACATATAAAGTAGTTCATCGAACGTATTTCTGATAATAATGCATATATTTGACAAAAAATTTAAAAATTACTCTATTTCTATTATAATTTCATTAGTATATAAAAAGTAAAAATTTATTAAGCTGATACGTCAAAAGTATATTATTAATTATTATTTACCAAAAACTAAAGAAAAAAAATAGTTTTTAAAAAATAGATAAAATTTGGGATATTTAATGGTCAATCCATATTTAGCAATTAATATAGGAAATACTATTCTAGCTTCGGTTGCATGTATGAATTTTCTCTATGCTATTTTCAGGCGTAAGGATTTATTGATTTGGTTCCCTGCTTATGTTATAAATGCGCTTGGACAAATATTCATATTTCTTTCATTGGAAGATGGTGATACTTTCGACACACTAGGCGTTATTTTTTCACTATTTACGATAATATTATTATTACTGGCCGTTTTATATGAATACCGTGCTGTTTTTAAGAAAAAACTTACTTTAAAGAGATCTTTTTTATCCTCAACATCATTTATGATATTCATATCAACGGTGAGTATAAGTATAGTAATGTTAATTATTATAATTTTTGGTACAATAATATTAATTAAAGTATATATGAAAACGAGATCCCAAGTTCATTTTTTCCTTTCTATTATCTTGGTAATAAGTATTTTTAATGTGATAAACAATATTATTGGTGCTCTACCTGATATTGATACAATTCAAATAGAGAAATTTCTCATATCTATATCACAAACAATACTCTTTGTTATTGGTATTATTGCTATTATAGAATTAAAAATAATTGAATCAAGAAATATAATAATCAAATCTAGAACTGAATTAGAAAATGCTGTAAAATCATCATCAGAACTGAGTGAAAATGTATCGAATATGGCCACCGATTTAGCCGCAAGTGCAAACGAGATTAATGCTTCTGCAGAAGAAATCTCTTCTACCACTATAGAAGTAACTCGTAAAACACAAAATCAAACAGAAAATTTATCAAGAATCAACCAAATGACGAGTGATTTGAGGAATATTACTAGGTTCATCACCAATATATCAGAACAAACGAACATTTTAGCGTTAAATGCTAGCATCGAAGCAGGAAGAGCTGGAGAATATGGTTTAGGATTTGCGGTTGTAGCAGAAAAAGTTCAAAAATTAGCAGAAGAAGCAAAAAGTTCAGTGGAAAAATCTATTGAAATAATTCAAGGAATTAGTAGCTATATTGAAACCGCAGCTCAAGATAGTAAAAGTATCTCAGTATCAATGGAAGAAATATCCGCGGCTGCGGAAGAACAAACATCATCAATGGAAGAAATTACTGCTCATGTTAGCACCCTTATGAAAATGACAGAAGAACTAAAAGAAAAACTTGTTAAAAAGAAGGCTAAGAAGTATTAAATTCACTTCCTTTTTAAATTATCAACATTGTTCGGAACATTTAGCACAAAACAATTCATCTAAAGGCACGTATCCGCAATCTTTTCCCATATAGCATTCCCAAACAT
>CAZRIR010000012.1:0-11513 GCA_964600195.1 uncultured archaeon
AAAGATTACTATTATTTCCCTTAATTCCCATCTCTCTTGCATTATTATATTCAATCATAATTGAAATCTTCTTTAAAAGTTTTGCTGATGCTCCACCATTTGTTGATTTGTATATTTTCAGAAATAGTTTCGTGAATTATCCAAATTTATATAATTACGATTGGTATATCTATACCCCAGCATTTATTATAGAATTTTTTTGGATTAATATTCTTCCTTTTAATATTGTTCTAGTTATATGGATTATTATAAAAATTACATTTATTATGATACTGTGGAGAATTATCCTATATTCAAAAAAAATTAACTTTATGGAATTTCTGACGTTTATCATCCTCGTTTTAATTTTAGGGGCGGTTAATGATATATATACCGAAAATTCAGATACTGTGTTATTGGCATGTGGCATGTTGGGCTATTTTTCATTGAATAAAGCAGAAAAAATTCAGAATGATGACACATATTCTAACAAGTATCTTTCTAATAACCAAGCAATCATATTATTGAATATGTTTGCTGGATTTATCATTGCTTTTGGAATGTTTAAACCAATTTTTTTCGTCATTTTACCTATAATATTTTTAAAATCAAACCGCAAGTATATTTTTATTAGCACTTTCATAATTTGGCTAATCGTTTCTAATTTTCTCTTTTTTCTTAATCTAAAATTATTAATTTTATATATTGAAAGAGCTGGGTCAGGTCAGACATTAGTTGGAAGTGGATTATTATTTAAAAGTGATATTTTAAATATAATTTTTAGAAATGGATTCACTCCATTTAGAATTCAAGTATGGTTTTATCCTATATTAATGCTTTATGTATTTCGATTTATTAAGAACGAAAAAATACGAAAATATTGGGCACTTTTTTATGCTATTGCTTTTGGTGTATTTTTTCTTTTAAGCATTGTTCTATTATTATTGGGACTTTAAATGAAACACTCATTTGGGTAATAAATATATTATTTCACTTACCAATTTATCATAAAATTTTTCCTCATTCATGTTATATTTCATGATACCCTGAATATCTTGTAGGATCATTTCTAATCCTGGTGATAAGTCTGTTTTTTCTAAGTGGATGGAAATGTATGGTTTTTTCTTCAAGCAAGCATACTTAATTTCTTTTTGGGTATTATCCGAATCATTTACGTTAGTTGAAATAAAAGATAAGAATAGATCACAATCAATTATTTTTTGTCCTAAAAAGTTGCCCCAATCTGTCGTGAGGGGTATCCCCTCATCATACCAGATGTTTATGCCGTTTTTATGTAAGCGCTTGATGATTGGATAAACTTGAGCTTTATCCTTATGGGCATAACTAACGAATAAAAATGGACTTTCTCCTTGATATGCTTTAAATGGTGGTTGTATTTTGATTTCAAACACACTATCTTTGAGATCACTTTTTAAAAAATCAAGTAATTCATCTTTATTAGAAGGTAAGGATGGATCTTCTAAAGCGCTTAATTTTTTTATCAATTTATTGACTAATTTTTCTCTTTCCATAATCTTATCTACAATACCATAAGAATCAATTTCAATCGTTTCTAGTTTACCTTCTCTCGTCTTAACTTTAACATGTTTCAGCATGACATCCACAACTTTATTACATATCCATGAATCCACATCATCTTCAACTTGAGATAAATCTCTGGTCTTTTTCCCGGGGAAATCACCATACCATTCATAGGTAACGAGATCTCCATTAATAAATATTTTATACCCATTTGAAAGCATTATTGCGGGTTCTTCTTTGAATAGACTTTGAGTAGCTATTAGATCTAATCGTTTTTGAATCGATTCAAACCATTCTTCATCTACGTTAAATGGTATATTTTCCAATGAAATAATCTTTTTGCTAATCAACATTAAAAGAATTGCCATTTGATGAATACAAATACCTCCAGATTTTGAAAATCGACAATCACAGCTCCTATTAATCTCAGAATCAACAACCTCCACAGTAGTTTCATGCATCCCGTATTTGCCTTTGAACCAAATTTTATATCCTCTTCCACCATTTATTAATGCTGCTTGATGTAATTTTTCAACATTATATTCACCGCTAATCAAAGAAAGCGCTTTTTCTAATAGGTTTTTAGAGGTTTTAGGTTCAAAAAATGAGCATAATTCTTTTTTTTCTTTATCCGCTATATGAATATCCATGAATTCAATCATTTCTAGCTTTTTCATGTTGCTAAAACCCTTTAATTTCTCATGATTTGAATCATGTGTTTCATTATAATGCTTTATAACTTTCTTTATATCCTCTATGGTCATCGATTGTAAGAGCAATTTAAACTGGTTTGTTTCAATAATCTTAGTCTCAAATATTTCTTTTTCACCCTGGGAATGGTTGATATTTAATTTTAATTAAAAAATTATAATATTTAATTCTAAAATTACACTCTTTATAAATTCTCATGCGAAATGTTAGCCCGATAATATATTAATAAACTTGCTGAGTGTTTTACTTTAAATTGTTTCGTTTGTATTCTAACAAATAATATTTTCTAATAATTAATAAGATTTAATAGTCCAAAAAATTACAAATATTCATAAAAGTTATGTTTTAAAGATTTATATCACGCATGATCATTCTGTAATTATTTATAATAAATTTAATGACTGATAATAATTTTAACAGGCAACTATTAACAAGATTCATCCAATCAGAATGTATAAGACAGTTATTTTTAGATTTAGGTCAAGCTTATCCAAACCAATGGTTTAATCCAAATAGAGAAATAATTAAACCGGCAAGAATATATCGAGGCTCCAAAAATCTCGAAGAATTGGGAAAAATTTACGAGCAATTCGTTTATTCTATTTTAAAAAAACTGGAAAATGCATATTTTAGAGAAAGTGAAGGGCATAAAATAATTGAATCAACCCTTACTCCCGATTTTTTGAAGAAAATACACTACAAATTGGAAAAAAACAAGGATTCAAGCTTAATATTGCTAGAATTCTGTTATGATAATCCTAATAAGTTTTTTTCAGACTTATTTATGATTAATCCAATTAAAAAAACTCTTCCAATAAGTTATTCTGACCAAAGACCAGATATATTAATTTTAGGAAATAAAAATAAAGACTTATTCAATGAAATAAATGAATTATTACCAGATGGTTCAATACGTAAAATCACTGATGATGAATTCACTAGTAGATATGGTATAACCATCATAGATATAAAGAATATACGTGAAAATAAAATTGGTAAGAAACAATTTATTGAAATATACTATTACATGCTTACTTTATCTTATTTTCTTGAAGAAAATAATCTCAAAGACAAGTTTTATGTTAGCATTGAAGGAAATGGGATCTTGCCTAACTTAACCATTGATGAACTTAACCAAATCAATAACATCACGAACATATATGATGTCATCATAAAAATTAGCCTTGATGAGTCAAAGCACATGTTTTATGACATTATTGAGACTATTAGATCTTTATGGAGAAATGTGCCTCATAGAATAAGCGAGATTCCAGTAAACATTCAACCAACGTGCGGTTATTGCTATTACATAGAAGATTGCAAGCATACTTTAGGAATGAATGGCTCCATTCCTCCGGAAGAGTGGGATTTAAGGTTATTACCTTATACATCAACATCAATCGCACAACAGTTAAATGAACGAGGTCTAAAAAATATCGGGGATGTTGCAAAAGAGGTTAGACATATTGAAATCAAGGATATTCCCGAACCTATTTATCCCGAATTACCCTTATTGGAATTGAAAGCTAACGCACTCATACAAGATAAGATCATCCTTCCTAAAGTTGGAATTGCCCACTCTTTTTCTATTCCTAAATACACTTCTATCAGTTTAAGTTTTGCTATTGAAACAGATCCTGCAAATCAACGGGTCTATGGAGTGGGACTATACTTATTAATGCGTGTTCACGCTAATGCTCCATATAGCCTTGTATTTGACAATTGGTGGAAAATTTGGAAGGATGCGTTGGAAAATGATAAGCCCGCAGATAAAGTGCATATCGAACTAAGTAAAATATTAAATCGCGAGATATCATTGTCATACGTCGAACTATTTTATAACTATCTGAAAAAAATGAAAAAAATTCTTATAGGAGTCATTGGTGAGAAAAAAAAAGATGGTTCAAAAAGAAAACAAACTCTTGTAGGATATCAATATGCAAGTATAAACAAGGGCTATGACGATGTGTCTGAGGTTAAGCTAGCTGAAAAAATTATCTATAAACTAAGAGATCTTTTAAAGTTATGCAACATTATCGAAAATTACGTAGTGGTAGAGAGCTCGAAAGCTGGAAGATTTTTTGGTCCAATTACGAGCATATTTTATTGGTCAAGAAGACAACTACATAATTTTGAGGATTTACTCGAAAGATCGCTTTCTCAAATTGTCGACAGCCCAATCACGGCCGCAGCATTTGAATCAATAATCTCTCTATTTACTCCTTCCGATTCTGAAGTAAAACATCCATATCAACATAAAAAGTTATTTAATCTCCAAGAATTTGCCGAAACTGTTTTTGGATTCCCTGGCGTGCTTTCTTATACATGGCATGAAATTGCCGAAAAGGAACTGCAAAATGTTATTGTAAATCGTAAATATTGGATACCGCATTTTAATTATATGGATTTCAATAATTGGCATGAATTTCTATTAGAAAATGATGCTCAAAAAAGATTGAAAAAAGCAAGCTCTCTTAAACGTCAATTAATGTTCAAAGTCAGAACAATAAACAACCTGAGGATATTTCTTCAAATAAATGGTTCCCAAGTCGTCTCTAAGTACTCCAGAGTAATTAGTGATTCAATGATAAAGGAAATTTATTTGGGAACGGAATTCCATTCAATAGCCCACGTCTGGTATCTTTTTTCAAAATACACAGGTGCTATGGATGAAATAGAAGTTGAAAATTTTCGTACTATTTATCCAGAATTTAGTATCGGTAAGTTAGCCGCAGGAAGGATTAAAAATTTACAAATTATTCATACCCAAGAAAATAAAGTCTTTTGCCATTTCAATATAGTAGGCCTCTCTAGCAATATGAAAGTAAATGAGGGCGATAAAGTATTATTAATCCCAGATAAAAAAAGAGGGATGAGAACTAGCCGGAGATATGATGATCGAAAAATAAAAATAAAGCAGATGGTATGGAGGCAGGATATGAAAGGTTATGAAATCATTTCAGATGTTCTTAAAAGCGAATTTTTTAATAATTATCAAGGAAAAGAGGGAAATCATGATTGGTATCTCTATCCTATTTCAATAGATAGCTGGTCAAGGAAGCTATATGGTAAAAATGGTTTGCTTCAAAGAAATCAATTTGGAACGTCTTGGTTGGGCAAAAGACTTGCCTATTTATGGAATATTAGATCAAAACCCAAGCTCTCCTGGCCGCAATCATGGGATTTTAATGCAAATTGTATTTATCTTTACGCTCCTGGATTACTTTTGGATTTGATTGACGTCAAGAAAATTAATATAAAAAAGCCACTTATTACTAAAATATATCCTTATCCTGATGCTACTCAGAGAAGGGCAATTAATCTTTCTTTGGGTATGCACATTTCTGGAATACATGGGCCACCAGGGACAGGAAAATCACAAACAATTGCTGCCTTGATCGATGAGTACTTAGAACGATGTAGATTAAATGGCAATTTCAAATCAAAAATATTAATATCTGCCTTTTCGTATGCTGCTATACGGGTTTTAATTGAAAAAATAAGAAGAAGTAAAGACAAGTCCAATAACCTAACAACTTCAGCAAAAATTCAAAAAATTTTTTTAAGATCTGAATCGCAAAAACCAATAGACAAAATCGTTGGATTGGATGATATAGATGATCTTTTGAGAAAACCTGGTGGAACTTGGATCTTTAATGGTAAATCTCGTACTGTTACAAAAACGAGTCCTTTAGAAAATTATCTTGATGATAATTGTATCATATTTGCGAATGCTCACCAGTTATTCTATTTAAATGAACGCGTCTCTGATGACTTTTCTTTTGATCTAATTATTATAGATGAAGCGAGTCAGTTAGCAATTGATTATTTCATGTCTAGCCTTCAATTCATTAAGAAATATAAATTCGAAATAGAACCACCAAAAACATGTGAACCAGGCCAACAAGTCAAGGATAAAGCAGATGTCGCAAAATTAAAACTTAAGAATGAAATGATCGATGATGAATTAACTAAAGTTATCATTGTAGGAGATTACAATCAACTTCCTCCTGTTCAAACCGTCAAACCTCCTAAAAACTTGAACTTTATTTTAGAAAGCTTGTTTGGGTATTATGTCAGATCTCATGGAATTCCTAATCGTCAACTCAGAATTAATTACAGGTCTAATAAAAAAATAGTTAATTTTACACAGAAACTCGGGATTTATAAAAAATTGAAGGTCCATCCTGAAAATGCAGATTTGACGATTTTTGGTGACATGTCCAATATTAATTATAACTGGGTAAAAAAAATATTAGATCCTGAAAAAATCATATGTTCCCTTATCCACGATAATAAATATGAGATAGGAGTTAGCACTTTAGAAGCTGATATTGTGACTTTTCTAATATTAGGGTTCATTAATATGAAAAATCTTGGGAATGAGGTTGAAGAATTACGGTTTTGGAACGAGCAAGTTGGGGTTGTAGCACCTCATAATGCACAGGGAAGGCTGATTATTAGGCGTATTTATAATGAGATAAGGAGAAATGACTTAACTTTCCTTAAAGACGATCAATTGATGAAAATATTAAAGAATACCGTGTATTCAGTGGAAAAATTTCAAGGATCAGATAGAGAATTGATAATTTCTTCTATCGGGATCTCAGATAGGGATCAGCTTAAAGCAGAAAGCGAATTTATATATGATTTGAATCGATTTAACGTTTTAACTTCACGGGCAAAAGCTAAAATTGTATTAATTGCTAGTGAAAAATTTTTAAATTATATACCAGATGATAGAATAATAATGAATGGTGCGGCTCAAGTAAGAAAATTTGTTTATGATTATTGTAACAATGAAGAAGTACTAAAAATTAAAATGGAAAATAAGGAAGAAAATAACATATTATTCAGATATAAATCCTAATTATATAATGGAAAAAAAAGATGGAACCAATAAAATTTGTCCATATAGCAGATCTACACCTCGGAAAAAGACAATATAACTTGCAAGAAAGATATGATGATTTTTTTAAAGTTTTTAAATGGACGTTAGATTTTTGTATAAAACAAGAGATTGATTTTATCTTGATATCGGGCGATATCTTTGATAGTAAGAAAATAGGTCCAAGTGTTTTAAGTGATGTTTTTTTTATTATAGCAAACTTCAAGAATGCTTGCTTGAAAACTTTGAACAGAATCATTCCAATTATTTGCATTGAGGGTAATCATGACAATCCCTTGTATTCAAATAAATCTTGGATGAGTTTTCTTGCAGAATTGGATCTAATAATCTTATTATCTGGAAGTTATGATTCAAACTCGAAAAAATTTATCTTTACACCTTATTCAGAAAAAACCCATCAAGGGGGAATGATTAAAATTAAAGGTACATGCATATATGGCATTCCTTATTATGGGAGTTATACTTCTAAATTATTTCCTGCGATAAAAAATGCAATAACTTCTAATAACGATACATACAACATTTTAATGATGCACTTTGGTTTGGAGGGTCAAGATAAAACAAAGCAGGGTATAAATATAAGTAACAGTCTTAATGAATTACATGAAAAAATTGATTACCTGGCCTTAGGGCATTTCCATAAACATTACCAATATCCTGATGAAGATAGCTGGATCTTTAACCCTGGTTCATTGGAAACCAATACTGTCAACGAAATTCCTACAGATAATTTTTATGAACGTGGACTATTCTATGCTGAGATTGATGGTAAGGAACTCTTTAGACAAAATATTCAATTTATCCCCTGTGAAAATGGAGCTATGGAACCGTCTCTAATTCCAAACAGGAGGTTTTTTACCCTCTCAGCAATAGATATCAGTTCATCAAACTCATTTGATGAAACGATTGAAATTGTTATCAATCAATTAACTCGTTATAGTTTTCCCAAAATTAATCCTGATAATCCTGCAGATACGAATGATCAGAATATAATGATCCTTGTTTTTTCGATAAAAGGTGATATTTCTTATTCTCGAATGGATATAAATATCTCTAAATTAAGGAAGATAATTATGGATATCTTTGAAGTATTAGATGTGCGTATATATACTCGTGATCTTTTCTCAATTACGGATTCACTACAGATTACCGATAATGAATTGACCATTGAAGAAATTGAACAATCAATATTCAATTCATTAGTTAAAGAAAACTCCAATTATTCAAATATTAATGTCCAAATAGTAAACTTAATGTCAGAAATAAAGGTCAGCCTTAATTTAAAGAGGCCTGATTATGGTAACCTGAAAAAAAGAATTAAAGAATGGACTAGACTGAACGTCAAGGAATTTGAAACCATAATTAGTTATTTAGATAAATTAAATCTGAGAAAAGATGTTGAGCCAACGCCAGAAATTGAAATTCCTACAATGAAAGAGGAGATCAATACCGAAGAGCCATCTCAACTTTATGATGATTTTGATGTTGATTTAGATGATTATATCGATGATGATGATGAAGATGAAGATTTTGAGGTGTTTTAGTTAACTTGCAAATAAAAAAAATTGAACTTCATAATATCACAACGCATAAAAACACCAGCATAGAATTTCAAGAAGGATTAAATATCTTGTTAGGTCAAAATGGTACGGGTAAATCGAGCATTCTTAACATGATTGGCTACCTGCTATTTGATTATTTACCAGGCACTCACAAATCCCATATAAGATTGGAAGGTACTACTAGTATCGAGCATGGAAGAGTCGCTATTTGGATTGTAGGGTTGAATGATGATCTTTTTAAAATTGAACGTACCATAGGGAAACGAAACAATACGATTGAAGTAACCGAAGTGTTGACAAACACGTCCCTGCCGAGCATTAATGATAAAATCAGTTTAAATGAGTGGTTGCAAAATCAATTTTCATTAGGTAATGAGTATGAACTCTCAACAATATTCCAAACTTCAGTAGGTATTCCTCAAGGAAGCTTTACGGAGCCATTTCTACGCCCTCCTAAATCAAGAATGCAATTTTTCAACCCTATTCTTAAAGTTGATATTTATAGGACTGCTTGGAAGAAAATTAAGGTGCTGATAGATAGTTTTGCTAATGATATCGATAAGTTATCTTTACTGGTTCAAGAAAAGAGTAAGGATTTGGATGAAAAAAATCTAATCCTTGAAGATCAAAAGAAAATAAAAGAAGATATTGAAGAATTAGATAAAAATCTTAAAAAATCTGAAACAGAGCTAGAAGACTTGACAAATCAATTTGAAAACTTAAAAAAAGCTAGGGATGACTATAACCAAACATTATTATTTTGTAAGGAATATGAAGTCAATATTTCAAAAATTAAGGAAAACATAGAATTAAAACAAAAAGACTTGGAAAATGCATTAAGATCGGAAGAAATTTGTAAAAAAACGAATGAAGATTATTTGATATATGTGGATTATATGAAAAAAGAAACATCTTTAAGAGCTAATGAAATAAAGCTTCAAGAAACTAAAGAAAAAAAAATGACCATTCAAAACAAAATTGGCGAATTAAACGTTCTTAATGATAAAATTAATCGCGAAATTGAGGAAATAAATGTATCAAAACCAAAATATGTTTCATTAAGAGAAAATATTAATAGATTAGAGTCACTCAATGAAAAATTAAATCAACTCAACGAGAAAATCTATATCATTAAAGCTATAGAAGAAGAAATCGAGGAAATAAAAGAAAAAAACAAGAATATAAGTAAGGAGTATTTTCGATTGGAAGATGAATTAACCGATTATGATAAAATATTCACTAAATACAATAACCTTGAAAAATTAAACACAGATAAAATCGAGTTAGAATATGAGATTGTTAAATTAAATACTCAAATTGAACAATTAGAAGAAAATGAAGCAAAATCTCAGGATGGTTTCTGTCCTTTTCTCGATCAACCTTGTAAAAACGTAAGCGATGATACTTTAACACGCATATTTCAAGGGGGAATTCAAGAACTTAGGAAAATATTAGAAATAAAAAATGATAAAAAAAATCAAATAACTCGGGATCTTGAAGAGTTCGAGTCAGTTAAAAACAAACTGGATAAGATGAACATAGATAAAAAATTATTTGAAAATTTGAGAGATGAGAGAAATAATATCATAGAATTATTAAAAGAAAAGAATGATAAAATTAAAGAAAAAAATAATTTTTTATCAATAATTACTGATTTAAACACTCAAAAGCTTAAATTAGAAGAAGATGTAAAAAATTATTATATTATCAAAGAAAAAATTGAAAATGTATTACCTAAATTAGAAAAGGAAAAACAGAGTAATGATAATCAATTAAAAACAAATTTCAATGATGTAAAACCCTTAGATAAGCTTATTCAAGAACTTTCTCATATTCCTAAAAAAATAAATCATGTAAAAGAGATTTTAGATAAAACTCGCGAACATTATGAAGAATATCAAAAAAATATTGAGTTTAGCAGAAAAGTAAAGGAGATCAAAGAGGAAATTAATAATTATACTAGTGAACTTGATAAATTTGAGAAAAAATTAAAAAAAGAGACAAAAAAAAAGCTCTCTCTTGAAAATATTTATAAGGAAGATACATTCGAGCATTTAGAGATCACTTTAGGAAAAAAAAATGCAGATATATATAGACTTAAAGGGATTAGGGAAGAAAAAGAAAAAATCATAATAAAATATAGTGAAAAACTTGACGACCTCAGGAAAAAAGAAAGAGAAGTTGAAGACATTAAAAAGGAAATAAATTGGCTCCAATATATGATTAATTTACTCACAAACATTAGAAACTGGTATGATCAAGCCCTCCCAAAAATAACAGAAGCACTACTCAATAAAGTCAATCAGTTAGCATCAGAAATTTTTAGAGATATCATGGATTTGGAATCCGTAAGGTTAAAATGGGAAAAGGATTTTAACGTGAAGTTAATTACCACTCAGAATGAGAAAGATTTCAATCAATTATCTGGGGGTGAGCAAATGGCGGCGTCATTAGCAATCAGATTGGCCATCTTGAAATTATTGACTAACGCGGATTTTGCATTTTTCGATGAACCAACCACGAACCTAGATGATGAGACGAGAAATAATTTGGCAAAATGCATTCAAAATATAAAAGGGTTTAAACAAATATTTGTCATATCTCATGATGATACATTTGAAGAAAATGCGGATAATGTGATCAAATTTTCGAAAGACGAGAATGAAATAACTCATGTTAAATATTTAGGAGATTAATGCAATTGCTTTATCAAGATGGATCACTCTTTTAAAATATGATATTTTATTAATTATTAAATAATTTATATAAAAAGAGAAAAAATGCCAAGGACATTAACATTAAATTTAAAT
>CAZRIR010000012.1:11613-15701 GCA_964600195.1 uncultured archaeon
TCAATGTATGATGAACCTATTAATCTCAATAGTACAATATCATTACAAGATTATTTCTGTTATGATTTCGAAAGAACTTACATTTTAGAGACTGAGGATGCAGAAGAATTAATAAAAGAATGCATAACTTTATTCGATAAGAATAAACTAATTAGATTTAAATATGCATATTATGCGACCCACGATTCAAAAGATGCCATTTTAATACCCTTAGATAACTCGATAATTGTTGTAGTTGGAAAATATGAGGAACCCATTTACGTCAAACCCAAACAAACTTTATTTTATGATGATGAAGATGAGGAGGAGCTTGAATTCGATGTATGGTGAGGTGAAAATTTTATGAAAATCCATGTAGCATTTGGAAATATTGATGCAAAGAATTTGGAACTCGTTCCAACTCATCATCCTAAAAAATTTTTCTGTATTTCAAATGAGGGTAAGAAAGCAATTAACAAAAGATTCATCATTTTTGATAAAAAGAAACAAGTTGAGGAGTTATTATCAGAGGATAATCTCTCAAAAAAATTATTAGAAAAAGATGATGATATTGACCTTGAAGTTGCGGGAAAATATGTTAAATCAACATCCCGGATTTCTGTAGGCAAGAAGCTCGAGCCTGTTTACAATTTTAGTATATATGATATCATTACTCGACCTGATGGGTCAAAACAAGAACGAAAGCATTTAAAATCACTCGGAAACATAAACATGGAAATACCTGTCAATATAACAGATGAACTTTTTGATCCAAAAGAATTGCTTTTGAAATATATTTTCCGAAAGAGTTATTACATAACTCATTATGATGGAGCAACATATAAATTTCTTTATGACATTGCTAAAAAGCTGTTTATTGAAGGAAAGTTCGCGAAAGTAGAGGCATATCACCCTGAATCTGGAAAAAAAGATGCCTTAATATTATATGATGGAGGGAGGAAGTTTCCTCGTGCTTTTGTTGAAGGAAGAGTCAATGGTGATTCATATAGTTTAATCCTTCATATTTCAGAT
The DNA here is from genome assembly GCA_964600195.1 of uncultured archaeon. Classification (GTDB taxonomy): domain Archaea; phylum Asgardarchaeota; class Lokiarchaeia; order Sigyniarchaeales; family SOKP01; genus FT1-020. The sequence continues at coordinate 12,625 of CAZRIR010000012.1, forward strand.
CAAGAAATCAAATTACTAAAGATAAAAGGAGGAAAATGAGGTGATTATGTGGAATTAGTGGAAAAACAAATAGAAAGTTCATTTGGTGCGTATCTTAGAAGTAAACCTGAATGCCTTCCCGTGCCAGATTTGGCTCAACCATTAGACATGTATAGAAAGCACATTACCCAACGTTTTATCACGCGGAGAGAAGAGGATATCTTGAATTTATCAGGTAAAAAATTCATAACAAGCATAAAAGTAGATAGCGCATTTACAGGATATTATTATGATGAAAAAGAAAAACTATCATTTTATTTCAATACGCCCACTCATAGAATTTTTGTGGGTCTCCCAATAAATAAGGAAATGGAAGACTTACTAAAAAGCAATGGAATTAAGAAAATACTCTTGGTTGGTGAAATGTTTGCTTCAAAAAATGATCCTGTCAATTTTAATGAGCGTTCTACAGTATACGATTTGATTCATTATAGACGGAATCCCACTTCAGAAGATGACATAAACAGAATAGGATTCAGAGCATTTGATTTATTGGAATTGGAAGGAGAAAGTTGGATTGAAAGGGATTATAAAGCAAGATATAAAAAACTGAGTGAAATTTTCTCTGAAAATGGGAGAGTTGCAATGGTTATGACAAGAACATTTGAAAATGTTCATGAAGTACAAAAGTTTTACAGAAATCATGTTATTAAAGAAGGGCATGAAGGAGTAATTGTTCGGACGGGAAGCATTACATATAAAATTAAACCAGTGCACAGTATAGATGTTGCCATAATTGCAGCTGCTGAAGGGAGAGAAGATTTGCGCTTAAAAAACGATCAATTAGCTACTGCTTTAGTAGGATTAAGATATCCCGATGGAATTTATCAAGTTCTTACGCGAGTAGGTGGGGGGCTAACGGATGAACAACGGACGGATATTTGGTCCAAGCTAGAATTCATTGATTCCGTTAATTTTACATCAACAACTCGTGATGGAAGGGCAATGAAGATGGTGAAGCCTTCTTTACTTGGCAAGATTGAATATTTTGACATCTTATCTGACCACGATGGTGAACCAATCATGCAACCTTCTCTAAAGTTCGATGAAAAAAAGAATCAATGGGAGATGATCCGGCCAATGCCATTCGTGAAATTAATCCATCCAAGATTCATCCAGGAAGAACCGATCAGGGAAGATAAGGACGTGAAAAATATCGATGATGTTAGGATCCATCAGATAACCGATTTACTTGACATTCAAACGTTTGAATCTGTTTCAGAAATAGATTTGGAAAAATCTGAAATGTTAGCAAGACACGTGTACAATAAAAAAGAAGAAGCAGTGAGAAAATTTATTGCTTGGAAAACCAACAAGGGAACAAGTGGATTTTTCCCGGAATATGCCGTATATTATCTAGATTATAGTCAAAATAGAAAAAAACCAATCAATCGCTCCTTACAAATAACAGACAATAAGGAACAATTATGGGCTCTTTTTGATGAATGGATTAAAAATGAAATGATTGGAACCAAGGGCGATCTAAAGAGAGGCTGGACCCAATATTCACAATATGATATCAGAAATGAAAGTTCTGGTTAAATTTCAGATAAAGTTTTTGATATTAAATTCTTTTTTTATAACCTATAATGCTAATTTGTTTCATTCTTCTTTAAAACAAATTACATCAAGGAAATATTGAAGAAAAAATTTTTTTAAAGAAATTTTTTTGAGAGGACAAACTTCAAGAGATTTTATGCAACCAAAAGAATACCCAAAAGACATTGTATTTAATATCAATTTTATGTTTTTTAAGAAATTTAGGTTCTCCCGTTGAATGCAATTCAAAAACTCCGTGTTTTACTGCATTGAAGAGGTATTTTAACCTATTAAAATTGTTTCCATTTTTAATGATCTCTCAAATCACTTGAAAATGACATTTTATATTGAATTGAGCATATTTATGATAATAATACAAATGTAATAGAATATAAGGAGAAATATAATGAGTTTTTTTGACAAAATACAAGGAATAGATTCTGTAAATGAAGCAATACTTGCAAGTATAAACAAAACTAAAGCATCAATCATTATCATAACACCTTTTAAAGTGCCTGAATTTTTATCATGCTTGTCAGAAGTAGCGTATCAAAACAAGAAAGCGAAATTCTTAATGACGACACATATAGATATGGGAAAATATTATGATACCATCCAAAAACTATTATCGTTAGGAAATATTCAAATACATTAATTAATCTCTATCGGTGATGTCTTTGTATATTCTAAAGATGGAGAAGAAGTGTTAGTAGCATCTTATTTTGATTAAGATGAAATGATTGTCGGATACAAGACCAATAATTCTACATTTAATCGCATCTATGCTCAAATGATTGCCCCTTATTATATGACAAATAGTCGTCCAATCATGTTAAAGGAGTTTTATTCAGAGGACAAATTTCAAGACATTTAGTGCAGCCTAAAGAATATTCTAAAAGCATTGTATTTGATATCAATTCCATGTTTTTCATAAACTTAGGATCTCCGGTTGAATACAGTTCAAAAACACCGTGTTTTACCACGTTAAAGAGACATTTTAGTTTTTTGAGATTACCTCCTTCTTTACTTATCGCTTTCTTAGGGCAATTCACGATACATAAATTACAATCATTGCACGCATTCACCTCTAAAGCATCACCATAGGATAATTCTGCGGTGGTTATGACTGCTGCTAATCGATTCATGGTTCCATATTCAGGATGGATTAACAATCCATTTTTAGCAATTTGACCTAGACCTGCGGCGACTCCTGCGTGTTTGAGAGAAATAATTCCCCAAGGTTCTCCATTACGTCTAATTCTGAGAGGGATATATACGGGCACTGCAATTGCATAATATCCCTTTTTCTCCAGGAGAACACATAATTTACTGGCCACAATATCCAAATGCTTGTATAAACTATGATATAATCTGTGAGTAACCTGTGTTTGATGGTTCTTCACTTTAAAAATACTCTTTGGAAGTAATTTTCCGAAGACTATGACAGATTTTGCACCGTCTAGTACATTTTTAGGTTGGAATTTTTCTGGAGCAGCTAA
>CAZRIR010000013.1:0-8290 GCA_964600195.1 uncultured archaeon
AATTTATTGCTAAAATCGGTTCTTAGACTTAAAAATAGAATTCTTTACTAATATTTTAATTGTACGTTTAATTAAAAAAATTAGTGTGTAGAACATGGGAACTTCCGATAAAGAACTTAATAAAGCAAATGAGCGATTAAATAAAGCGGAGTTACTTTTTGAAAATAAACAATATCGAAAGGCAGGTAAAGTATTCAATGAATCAGCAAATTTATTTTTAAAAATACTCGAATTTGACCTTGCCAAGGAATCATTTATCAATGCCGCAAAAGCATATGAACTTGATCATCAATACCTTTTTATATTGATTTCTTTGAGAAATGCTGGAAATATTTGTATCTATAAGGATGATTTTATGGAAGCTCATAAATATTTTAATAATGCTCTAAAATATATCCAATATTTAAAAAAGGATAAAGATAAGGATTTTTATCGCCTTTTATTTGCATCTCTTTCATACCTCTGCCATTTAATCGTTGGAAACCAAGAACAAGGAGTGGACATTATCAAAAAGGTAAGAAAAAAAATAGATGCGGAGATTTTTAAAGAAAACTCCTTGATACGACTTGTCAAGGATTTGACCGTTGCAGTTCGAAAGAAAAATGAAGCTTACCTGCAAAAGATTGAAGACGAATTCGGAAATTACAATTTTACCGAAGCGGAAAGAATTCTCGTTAAAAAAGCATTAGTTACTGCTTTTTCACAAATTTCTATCAAGACTGAATTAACTCTTGATAAAGATAAATATTTTACTCGAGATCTAATAAATCTTAAAGTATTAATAGATACAGAATCATTAAAACACATTTCAGAACATCCTTTTTATGATAATGAGATTGAAGATCTGAAAATAACAAAATTTGATGTAAGATTATCAGACAATCTAACCATTCAAAAAAAACCAGAATTACCTATAAATATAGTGCCTGAAAAAGAAAAAGTTATTGAATTAGTTTTGAAACCCAACTTTCAGGTAGATAACACTTTCATTGGACCTGTTCAAATGACGTGGAAGATAAATGATACATATGTATTCCCGCTTGAAACGGATATTACTAATCTTAAATTATTGTCTCCTCCAGCAACATTGGATGTTTCAACAAAAAACCTGAGAACTCCATTAATCGGTCAATCATTTCCTTTGGAAATTTTAATTGAAAACAAAAGTGAAGGAGAGGCATTCGAGGTTAAAGTTGATTTAGAAATTCCAGAAAAACTTAAATTAATGAGAGGCACGATAACTAAGCAAATTTATTCCCTCCGTTTAAATGAAGATATAAAATGGGAGCTACAAGTTAAACCATTGGAAGCTGGTGAATACGCATTAAAAATCAATGTTAAATTCAAGGATCCTGATCAAAATCTGATTGAGGAAGTACATGAATTTCCAATTTCCATACAATTATAAATTCTATTTTTCATATTAATAATACCATACTATATATCGCGGAATGTAAAAATGAAATTAAAAGTTAAAGAGTTAAATTTTGAAACAGGAAACATATTAGTTGTAGTATTAAACTCAAGAGATGCTGCTAAATTAGGACAAAAAGCAGGAGAAAGAGTATTACTGAAAAGTTCTAAATCTAAATTTAACAAGCCATTAATTGCAATATTGGATATTTCTTATACAGATTCGATAATTGCCGAGGGAGAAATTGGAATTTTTCTTGATACTTTAAAAAAGTTTGAAAATCTCGAGAATCTCGATGAAATATCTGTGGTCCCTGCTCAACCTCCTGATTCGTTCGACTACATCCAAAAAAAAATTAAAGGAAAAAAATTAACAGGTGAAGAGATAAATAGCATCATAAAAGATGCTGTATCGGGGCATCTATCCCAAATTGAATTAGCATCATTCATTACAGGAGTTTCTATAAACGGAATGGATAGCTATGAAATGACTGCTTTGACATTAGCCGAAACGAGGACAGGGGAGTTCTTTAATTTTGGTCCTGATGTATTTGATAAGCATTCTACTGGAGGAGTTCCTGGAAATAAAGTATCCCTAATAATTGTCCCTATTGTGGCTGCTGCAGGTTTAATGATTCCTAAAACATCTACACGCGCTATTACCAGTCCATCTGGAACTGCGGATTCAATGGAAGTGTTAGCACCTATATCATTTAATTCGGATGATTTAAAAGACCTGATAAACAAACAAAAAGCTTGTATAGTTTGGGGTGGTGCTGTCGATGTATCTCCTGCAGATAATATTCTAATTGAAATTGAACGTCCTCTCCACATGGATCCTGTTGGATTGATGATTCCCTCCATTCTCACAAAAAAACTTAGCATGGGGGTTAAAAACTTAGTTTTAGATATTCCCTGTGGCCCTGGAACAAAATTTCCGACTCCTGATGATGGAAGAAAATTTGCGATTATATTTAAGGAGATAGCTAAAAGTGTAGGTGTAAACGCAGAATGTGCTTTAACACTTGCACATCAACCTATTGGCCATGCCATCGGTCCAGCAATCGAAGCTAAGGAAGCTTTAACTCTCCTCATGGATTATTCAAAAGGACCTAATTCTCTTATTGAAAAATCTACCGATTTAGCAGGCATAATTCTAGAAATGGGTGGTAAGGCACAAAAGGGGAAGGGACAAACTTTAGCTAAAGAGATTCTACGTTCTGGTAAAGCATATGCAAAAATGAAACAAATTATTAAAGCCCAAGGAGGAGATCCAGAGATAAAGCCAAATGATATCAAGCTAGGTGGTTATCAAAAAGAATTTTTTGCGATCAATGCCGGGCATATAACAGAAGTGAATAATTCTATTATAAATAAAATAGCAAAAGCGGCAGGTTGTCCCCATTCTAAAACATCTGGAGTAGAAGTCTATAAGAAACAAGGTGCAAGAATTAAAGAAGGGGATTTAATCTTTAAGATTTATTCGGATAGCGAAAATAAGTTAAAAAAAGCTGAAAAAATCTTCAATAAGACTGGTGGTCCCATAATTCTTGGGGGAATGATGATTGAGAGAATTTAAGATTAAAGATCCAATACAATTACCTGTAGTCGTTTTCTATTCTATCTTACCAAAATTATATTTGTTTAGTGTAAAAATTATTCAAAGATCCTGAAACATTATAGTTAAAAGATTCAAATATTTTATATTAGATAAACTAAAACTAAAAATAACCTCAATTCTACTAGTTAAATAAGTATAATGATATCTCCAAAATCAATCTACTTAGATTATGTTAATGATAATATTGACAAATCTTCTGCTATTGATTTATTAATGTTTTTAGCAGAAAATTCAGATATCATAAATACGAGAATTGAAAGTATTAAAGCCATAATTCAAATTGGATTTAAAAATGAAAAAATATTTCATTTATTAGAGAATTTATTAATTTCCGATTCAAATGAAAATATAAAAATAATCGCAGCTAATGGAATCAAGCATTTATTTCTCGAAAGAGCATTGCCCTCAATGAAATATTCACTTCAACATGAACATTCTCTGAATATTTTAGATGTTATCATAAAAATAATAGGGGAAGTAGGCACTCAAGAATCCAAAGAAATTTTAATCGAGGAGCTTAAAAAAGTCCAAAATCAAAAATGTCAGAAAAATCTAACTCATTACCTAAACAAGAAGAAAATTAATGAAATATCTGGAAACAAGCTTGCAAGTTTGTTATTTAATTATTTAATAATAGCATATTTTGAAAAAAAATATGAAAAAATTGAATTCCAGCTTATAAATGGAATATTGAATGAATTAAATTTATCATCTTTAGGTAATAATAAATTTGATCTAAATTTACTTCAAAATTTACCTGAATTCATTGGCGGTTTATCATCATTAAAAAGATTAGACCTTCGCATTAACAGGCTTACTAAAATTCCTAATTCAATTGGATCATTAAAATTCCTTAATTATTTAGATTTAAGTTATAATAAAATAAAATCACTTCCTAAAGCTATAACCTCCTTAAATTCTTTAGAAACTTTTTATTTACGATATAATGATTTGGAATCATTACCTGAATCAATTGGTTCAATGAGAGCACTTAAAAAGCTAGATTTAAGAGCAAATAAATTAAAAATGCTTCCTGAATCGATTGGAAATATAAAATCTCTTTTAGAATTAGATTTACATGCAAATCAATTAACTGATTTACCTGAGTCTATTGGAAATCTTCATTCATTAATTAGGCTAGAAATTGGATCCAATTCTTTAACAAATCTTCCAGAAGAAATGAAAAAATTAAACAAATTAGGCAGATTAGGTCTTGGAAATAATAAATTTTTACTCAATTTTCCAGATTGGTTTAGTAATTTTATTTCTTTAAAAGAACTCGAATTGTATGATAATGATTTAGAAGCTATTCCTGAATGTATAAGTAAATTACCACGCTTAGAATCATTAGACTTGAGGAATAATAAATTAATGGAGTTACCTGAAGCAATATGTGAATTAAAATCATTAAAAAAGCTAAATCTGAGTTGGAACAATATTACTTCTATTCCAGAATGTATCGAATCCCTAAACTCACTTGAAGAGTTGGATTTATGGGGTAATAAACTCGACCATCTTCCCCAATCTTTAATTGAATTAAAAACACTAAAATCATTTAACCTAAACTATAATAAAACTAATAAAAAAATCCCAAAATTACTAGATGAATTAGAGATAAATGGTTTGAAAATACCAAGATAAATGAAATCAACTAAAATGATAATAAAAATTGAGTTTATTTGAATCATGGAACTCACTCCTGATAAAATTTTAGGTAATTTCAATAATGGCCTGTTGGACAAAGATTCTGCTGTAGATAAATTAATTGATATTATCGAAAATAGTAATATTCATCATGTTAGAGCAGAAGGGGTCAACATTTTAGGCAATATTGGAATTAAAGATGATAAAATTTTCCATTTACTTGAAGACCTCATGATCGCTGATTCAGATATAAGTGTCAGGACTGAGGCAACTAAAATAATTAATCGTGATTATTTTAATATCGCGTTTAAACCATTAATTTGGGCCATACTTCATGAACAATCAATAGACCTAATTAAAATATTATATGATACTATCATAAAAACAATTGAATCATTAGTCCTTTCAAATTCACGATCAATCCTTGAAGGTGGCATGAAATATATCAAAACTAGTGCGTTTAAAGCACAAATTGAAAGATTTAATGAACATTTTAATATTTCTGACTTAAAAATTGAAGAAATAGCAGATATTTTTCTTAATTTCTACACATTTTTGTTATTCAAGAAAAAATTTTGGAGGATTAAGTATAAAATTAAAAGACTTAAGATTATTGAACTTGATTTTCAATTTAAAGGTTTAACAAATATTCCAGAGGAAATAAAAAACCTACAATCTCTTAAAAAGTTAACATTGCGATACAATCAGATAAAATATATTCCAGAATGGATTGGTTCTTTAACTTCGTTGGAATCATTAGATTTATATTCAAATTCTTTAACTTCTATACCCCCAAGTATTGGAAATTTAATTCATCTAAAATTTTTTTCTTTAAGCATTAATAAGCTTGAAACAATTCCTCGAGAAATTTGCTTTCTTTCTAGCTTAGAAGAATTGGATTTAGGATTAAACCGATTAAAAAAGATTCCCAAATCTATAGGAAAGCTACAATCCTTAAAAAAAATTAATATTTTTGAAAATTATTTAGCTTCCATGCCCAAATCTATTGGAAACTTAAAAAATTTAGAATATTTAAATATAAGTTGTAATAAATTAATCCATTTACCTGAAACTTTAGGAAATTTAGAAAAGCTAAAAGTATTAAATTGTGAAAAAAATAAACTAGTCTCTATCCCAAATTCTATTGAGAATCTAAGATCACTGGAATATCTAAACATTTCCAAAAATAAAATAGTTGAACTTCCAGAGGCTCTTATATTGCTAAAATCTCTGAAAGAATTTTATTTTGGAACTAATGAATTGCATCATATTCCTCGATTTTTAGAAAAATTTGAAAAGAAGGGAACCCAATTATATCCTAATTTTAATTGATTCAAGGAGTTATCAGGTTTTTTTACTGATTTTCATACAAATATTTAATTTCATCAACGGATGTAATATCCTTAGGTCCTTTTTCAGGACGCACTCTTTGAAACACAGGAAATCTCATGGAATACCCTAAAGAGGAAAATTTATCACTCAAGGTGATTTCATCACCAATAATTTCAACAACCACTTCAGGATCAATCCATTTATCTGGTTTATCATCACAGATTACAATCTTTGGTTTATAATCTACAATAAGAAGATCTACCATTTCTTTTAGGGAATTTAAATCATCATCTGAAAAACCTGCACCAATTCTAGTAAATGCTTCATACTTCCCGACTTTCGTATCGTAAACTGCTCCTAAATATGTTCCATAAACACCTGCTCTACGACCCGTTCCGAAAAATGCTCCAATTAATACAACATCTACAGAATCTAATAATTTCCCTCCTTCCAATCCTTTTAATTTTATCCATAAAAACCCTCTGTTTCCAGGTTGGTATATTGCATCTTTTTGAATAGATTTCGCCATTATCCCTTCATTACCAATATTTCTTGCTTCATTGAAAAATTCAACCATCTCTTCAGTATTTCTTATTGATTTTGACTTAACCAAACGGATTTCATCGCTTTCTATCACGATTTCTTCAAGGGCTTTCCTACGCTCTAATAGGGCTTTGTCAATAAACGATTCTTTTCCAATTTTCAATAAATCAAATAAAAATAAACAAACGGGGATTTCTTTTTTCATTTCTTCAATTTTATATTTTCTTCTCCTTTTGCTTAACACTTGAAAGGGAAGCATTTTCTCATAGAAAGGATCCATCGCTACGACTTCTCCTTCAATTATCGAATCTTTAGCTTTAATGTTTGTCCTTATTATATCACATACATCAGGATATTGTTCTGTTATTTCTAATAATCTTCTTGAAAATAATTTAACATTTTCTCCATTTTTGTGAATTTGAAGCCTTTCACCGTCCAATTTGTATTCTGCAATAAAAGGAGATCCAAGTTTACCAATTATATCATTATATGGGACTCTTGAAGCTAACATCATCCTTATCGGTATCCCATACTTAATATCAATCCTTTTAACAGCATCAATACCTTTCTCCGCCAGAATTTTAACAATATCACCTAAATCGGGATGCAAATTAAAGGCTCTTTCAATATATACTTTATTTTCCTTCGAATCTGTAAAACCTAAAGCAAGCCCTTCTATTATCGTTTGAGTGGATACTCCTACTCTTAAGGTTGAAGTTATTATTTTCAACAAATATTTCGTTTCAAGGGGATTTTGCATTAATCCTCGCAATATACCTAATTTAGCATCGTTTGAACCCGTTCCACTTTTTAACGTTATTTTTTTTAATTCTGAATATAATTTACGAATTTCTAAACCAGATTCTTCAGATTCAGATTTTACATTAAAATCTCCTAAAGTAGTCTGCTTTTTCTTTTTCAATAAAATAATTTCGGCGGTTGATCCTATATCTCCTTCTTTAATTAATATCTCCTTAATGCCTTTTTTATTTATCCCGGAAAGAGCAGATAAAGCTTCTATTATCATTTTTTCAGCAATTCCCATTTTGGGTGCTTGTTTTATATTTGAAACAAGTTGTCCTTGTAATAAATAAATAATTTTATCCAAATCAGAAAATTGCTTGTTAATTTTGATTTCTTTAAAAAAATCTGCTAATATCTCGATCATTTCAAGTCTTTTTGTTGTTTGCTCGAGCTCAGAAAGAAGACTTGCTAATTTATAAAATTTCATAAAATTGAGTTGTTTACTAGTTATTTCTTTATTTTCTCTTTAAATTATTTAAATATACAAATCTAATCAAGTATTTAACCTTATATATGAAAGAAAAAATAGAACGTCTAAAAATCGAAAATATTTTATTGTATTTAAATGGAACCCGATCTTTTCATTATTTCTCGGACTAATATATCAAAGATTAATTCAACGTTTTCCCCTGTTTTTGAAGAGCATTCGATATAATCAAATAATTTGTATGAATTTACTTGTTTGGAGACCTCATCTCGGGATAATTTTATTTCATCTGCCAAATCTAACTTACTTCCAACAAGTAAAATGGGAATATCTAATCTTGACTTATCTAAACCAGATTTAAATACTTCTAGCCATCCCTCAATACTATTTAAGCTTGAACGTCTTGTCATGTCAAACATGAATATACCCCCCGAACTACCACTTGCGTATGTAGGTAAAAGAAATCTAAACCGTTCTTCACCTCCAAAGTCCCATATTTGAAGCAC
>CAZRIR010000013.1:8390-15323 GCA_964600195.1 uncultured archaeon
TTTGCTAAATCAGTATATTTTCTTTTTATTTGATCTTTTATATTGGTTGAAATTCCAGAAAAACTATTTTGCGAGAATTTTATGGCTTTTTCAATAATTTGAAAGCTACAAATTGGTCCATCCATCATTTCTACGTTGTAAGTACCATCAGATTTTTTTGAAATCCAGATATCATCATATTTATCAAGAATACTCACTAATAATAGGCCAATTCGGGCATCTGATATGAGCGTGTCCTGAGATTTTTGAGCAGGTTCCGAATTTTCAGAAGACATTTCGTATTCTGAAGCTGGTTTAATAGTTTGTTGCCTTGGTTTTGGTTTTACAACCGGTGTAGGTGTTTTTACTACTGGAGTTTTAGTTGTCCTTGGTTGAGAAACAGGTTGAGTTGAAGGGGCTTTAACAGTTGGAGCCCTAGAAGCAGACGTCGGTTGAGCAGGTTTTTTGCTCACCTTTACTGGTGCTTTTCCTTCCAAATCAAATGTGACAACATGATTTTCTAATTCTTTATATTTCCTGTTTAATATTTCCTCAAGTTGATTATTCGATTCTGTTTCTTCAGGAACTCTCCCAACTTTTCTTGAATCAATTTCAATAATTTTTTTTGTATCACGTCCAATGATGCTTTTGCCAATTGTATATCCATGACCTTTTAAGGATTGTGCTTGTCTTAAAGCGGTCCTTCTCTGAACTAATCCTTGTTTTTGGCCATGCCAAAGAAAAAGTGAGGATGTAGATTCATCTAAAACTATAATCGATCTATCAGGTTGGAGGTTATCTTTGCTCCATTTTACTGGATCAGAAACACCTCCGTCTTTTACATGAAACATTAATGCTAAATCTCCCATTTTAATCACTATAAAATTATTCTTATTATTATGAATTTTAAACCTAAATTTTCATATCAAGATATTTATTGTTTATATATTAAGTAGTTTATACTCATTTAAAAATTAGTTTTTCAACAACTTTATTATAAATAACTATAATAATCCTGCTAATATACTTGTTCTTTGGATCATAAAACACAAATTTCAAAATCTTTGAAAAATTTGTAAAGTCAGAATTAAATATCTTAATACCCATTAAAATAATGTGAATAGTCATGAGTAATAAATTATTGAAATTAACAATCCCAAAGGGAAGTCTACAAGAAGTAGTATCTGATTTTTTTAACCGTGCCGGATTGGGCTTAAAATTTTCCTCCAGTAGAGACTATAGACCAACTTTAGGTGATCCTGAAATTTATATAAAGCTTCTACGTCCTCAAGAAATTCCTAATTACTTAATTGATGAAGATGAATTTGATCTGGGTATCTCGGGAATAGATTGGGTAAAGGAAACAAATGCAGATGTAGAAGTTATACTCGATTTAGAAATTGGAGGGGTAAAAATAGTGCTTTGTGTTCCAAATACTTGGGATAAGATCAGCTCGTTGGATGAACTAATTCAAAATTTTTCAAATGATAAAAAAGTATTGAGGATTTCTACTGAATATTTAACACTCTCTTTGAATTATATTAAGAATAATGAGACTTATAAGAAATTGTATGGTAATGAAGCACCTTTAGTAATAACTCCCTGGAAAACATGGGGTGAAAATGATAAAATAAAGATTTTTCTATCTTTCGGAGCAACCGAAGCCAAGCCACCTGAAGAAGTAGACGTAATCATTGATAATACTCAAACAGGATCAACGATAAGAGCAAATAACCTTAAAATTATAGATGTTATTGATACATCAACTGCAGTATTAATTGCAAATAAAAATGCTTTAAAAGATAATTGGAAAAAAGAAAAAATAAAAGACTTGAAAGTCCTTTTAATGGGTGTAATTGAAGCATCTAAAAAGCTCCACATTTTCATGAATGTTAAAAAAGAAAATTTGGATAAAATCTTGGATATTTTACCCGCATTAAAACGCCCAACGATTTCAAAATTAGCTGGTGATGAAAAAGACGGGTGGTACGCGATAAATACAATAATTAAAAAGGAGGATTTTTTAAGTTTAATTCCTACTTTACGTATATATGCACAAGGATTAGTTGTTCATGAACCTCGTCAAATTCTTCCTTTTGAAAAAATATAATCTTAATGATATCGATGAAACCTATAAAATATCTTAAAGAAATAGACTCGGAAAAAATTATCGAAGAAAATATCTCTGATTATATTCCACGCGCTATATTTCAATTTGAAGAAATTAAAAATGAAGTCCTTAATATAATCGAGAAAGTTAAGTTGAACGGCGATGAATCAATTTTAGATTTTACTAAAAGATATGATGATGTTGAATTATCTAAATCAGAGATTGAAGTTAGTGAAGAGGAAATCAAGGAGGCATATGAAAAAATTGATTATCATTTATTAGAAGCATTAAAATCCGCTAAAGAAAATATTCGTCTCTTTCATGAAAAACAATTACGTGAAGACTGGTCCATCACTATTAAAAAGGGAGTTAATGCAGGACAAATTTATCGTCCAATAGAATCAATTGGAATATATATTCCTGGTGGACGAGCGATTTATCCAAGTACGGTATTGATGGCCGTTATTCCCGCCTTAGTTGCAGGAGTAAAAAAAATAATTATGTGCTCTCCTCCTCAAAAAAATAAAAAAATAGCTCCTGAAATTCTCGTATCTGCTAATGAGTGTGGAGTTAAAAATATTTATAAAGTTGGAGGTGCTCAGGCAATTTCTGCTATGGCTCTAGGGACAATGACGATACCCAAGGTCCAAAAAATTATAGGGCCTGGCAATAGATGGGTTAATGCAAGTAAGCAAATTTTAAGAGATATTGTTGCAATTGATAATCCTGCAGGTCCTTCAGAAATTATGATAATAGTGGATGATTCGGCTCCTGTGAATTATGTTATATTGGACTTAATTTCACAGGTTGAACATGATCCCGATAATATTGGAATTGTTATCTCAACTTCAAAAAAGATAATTGAAGAAATACAAAAAAAAATAAAAAGTTTTATTGATCAATCAAAAAGAAGAGATATTATCCAAGAAGCACTCAACAAAAATTCTCTTTTAATTCAAGCACCCAATATTGAAGAATGTATTCGGGTTAGCAATATTATCGCACCAGAACATTTGCAAATTATGACTGAAAATCCCAGACTACTTCTGGAAAAAATTAATAATGCTGGAGCGGTATTTTTAGGTCAATATTCTCCTGTTCCGTTAGGGGATTACTCCGCAGGAACTAATCATATTTTACCAACAGGAGGGAATGCAAAAATCTACTCGGGGTTAAATATATATGAATTTTTAAAAATTATCGACGTCTTGGAATGTGATAGAATAGGACTAAAATCAATTGCTAGTTCCGCAATGATAATAGCTGAACATGAAGGATTAATTGGCCATAAAAAATCAATTGAAGAGAGACTAAAAGACAAAGAATAAATTATATTGAAAAATAACTTAAAGTATAAATTTTTAAAATTAATAACAAAATAAAAATAAAGAAGAAGAACAATGGATTTGGATAAATTAATCAGAACAACTCTTAAAAATTATTCTGCTTATGAACCCGGGGAACAACCTCAAGGAGATGGATGGATAAAATTAAATACAAATGAAAATGCATATCCACCAATTCCCGAAGTATTAGATGAAATCAAAAATGCAATAGATTATCGAATCAGAAAATATCCCGATCCTACAGCATTTGAAGTACGAAAATTAATCGTTTCAGTTTTATTAAGGGATCATGATACTCTTACAGATAGGAATACTGTCTTTATCGCTAATGGCTGTGATGAGGTTTTAGATACCGTGTTCAAGGTATTTATTGATCCTGGTGATGAGGTTGTATTTTTTTATCCTTCTTATGGGATGTATAGCGTTCTAGCTTCATTATACGGAGCAAGTGTAAACGAAATTAAGTTAAATGAAGATTTTTCCCTTCCTGAACCGGCATTCACAGCTAAGGGAAAATTGATGTTTATTAACTCTCCAAATAATCCAAATGGAAAATCTTTTGGAAATGCGGCTATTCTTAAAATTTGCAGTAGTTTTCCTGGAATCGTCTTAGTGGATGAAACATATGCCGATTTTTCTAACCAAACAAGTCTATCTTTGTTAAAAAAAGCTAAAAACTTGATTGTTGCAAGGACATTTTCAAAAAGCTTTTCTTTAGCTTCAATGAGGTTTGGATATGCTATTGCTGACAAAAACATCATAAACGAGATGAATAAAGTGAAATTACCATACAATTCTAATTATTTGGCTCAAGTTGCAGCACAAGCATGTATAAAACACCGAGAAAAGTCATTTGAACAAAACAAAAAAATCATATCGGAAAGAGAAAGAATATCAGAAGAACTAGCTACTTATGACGGTGTAAGCGTATTGCCTTCAGATGCAAACTTCATATTAATAAAATTTGATGACAAGGCAATAACATTAAAATTCCTATGGGATTTAAAAGAAAAGAAAAAAATATTGGTGCGTCATTTTAGCAAGACAGGACTTTATAATTACTTGAGAGTTACAATCGGCACTGAAGAAGAAAATAACAAGTTTTTAGACGCGTTCAGGGAGATTGCTTCAGAATATTTATGATTCTATGATCAAAATATTTATTTTTATTAAAAATATTAATTTAATATTAACTAAATTCTCGCTATGGGATGATTTTCCATGCCTAAATTATTTTCTGATGATTCTATTCCATGTAAATCTTGTGGATACATCGTTGTAAGACCTTTTCCAAAAGATAAAAAATGTCCACGATGTAAAAATTTTTTATCTAGCATGCACGATACAGATGAAAATGTAGATAGTTCATTGCCAAAACAATTTGAAACAAAAATTTCAATGGTAAGCAAAAAATTAGGAGCAAAAGTAAAAGTTAAAACAAAAATCGACAAAATTAAAGTCGATAGTGAATATATTGAATTGAAAAAAGGAGAATATATCAAATTAATAGGAATCACGTCTATCAATCGAACTCCATTATTCAATAATAATCTACGATATATATATTTACTAGAACTAACAAATAATCTGGATTTCATAGCTACTAGCTTTTTAGGAGGAGTGCTTGACAAGATGACGTTAATTTCTGAAGAGACTCAAGAAATTGAAAAAAATCAATTCCTCGTGAAAAATGACGTAATATTCATGGTTTATGGTTCATTTCCCGATAAAAAGGGAGCTTGGATTCTTGAACAAATGCATAAACATTTCTCAGACCTGATTAAGGGAAAAGATGTTGATAATCTTCCCAACATTGAAAAACATGGTATTAAAAAAAAATTTAGAAGTATTATGAAATTTATTTTAGAAGAATATCTTACTTTACAAGAGGTTTTTTCTGATCAAGAAATCCCCTCCATTGAAGATAAAATTAGGGTTTTTTATCTTGGACTTTCCTCGAGATCGATTGGAGTGATATCACTCGTATTAGGAGATGAGTTAAACATTCCAGGGGCAGAACATATTACTGATCCTGATGATCTAGCAGAAATGAAAGAATCCCAGCTAACCGCAAGAATTGAGGCGATAGCTGCGAATACTTTAGGTAATACTGGAGCGATACCGAGGTGGATTGCAGTTAAATTAGGTTTTCAAAATTATAGATTTTTAACTTTTAAGAAATTAGATAATGAATATTACATATCTTTACTTTTTGAGGGAAACTTAGGTATACTTGAGAAATTGGAAACGGAAATCAGACCTTACTTTGATCATGTAACGGACAATTCTTTTGCTGGTAATTTAAAACCCTTTAATAGATTAAAAGCTACCTTATATGAAAAATTCTCAAATAATCGGGAATTTTATTAATCGTTTAGATTTCAATTAAAACAATCCTTAATATAAAAATATGGATTTATCTCCTGAAATAATCTTTCAGAATTATAAAAATAAGGAATTTGATAGGGTTACAAGTATCAATTACTTGATTTCTCTCATTGATAATAGTAATAATGAAAAAATAAGGCTTAAATCACTCAAATTCCTAAAGAAAATCAATAATTTTGATAATAAATTGTATGATTTTATAGAAAACTTGTTTATATCAGATTCAAGTGTTAAAATAAGATATGAAGCTGCAAAGATAATCAATAAATTTTATCTTTCTAATTCATTTACATTATTAATTTGGGCGCTTAATAATGAATCAAATACGGACTGTTTAGCAATCATTATTAAATCATTAATAGATATAGATACGATAGAATCAAAACAATCACTTATAAGAGAAGTAGAAAAGATAAGAAATATAAAACAACTAAAAGTTGGCCAGATGGTTTCTTCCAATCATTTTAGAAAACAAATAAAAGATTTTTTAAAAAAAAAGAAACTTAGCGAATTATCAAATGAATTTCTTGGCCAAATTATTATAAACTATAAAACAATCCTTTCTATAAAAAACAAATTTTACAGCGTGTATTATGAATTAAAAAATGCTAAAATTATAAAACTAGATTTATCCGATGTTGAATTTGAAGTCAGGGGTTGGAAAGCGGAATTTAAAAATAATATTCAATCCATTTCTGAAATTCCTGGGTTGAACAATTTAAAATGTCTTGAAAGTTTAAATTTATCAAATAATATATTATCCGATATTAAAGGCTTGGAAAAATTACATAACCTCTCTCATTTGGATTTTTCTAATAATAAATTGGATAATATTGAAAAATTATATATTCTCAAGGTAATGCCAAGTCTGAAACACGTAAAATTAAATGGGAACCCAGTTATATTGAAGAAAAATTTTATAGAATTTGTTAATGGTATAAATTTCAAATTAGAGACCAAATCACTTATTTGATCAGAAAAAAAATAAATGTCCTACACTAAAATATAGATAAATTAAAAAAAAAATATGGAAAAAATTAAAATTACGATTTGATTTTTTTAGATTTTTTTGGTTTAGCTGCGGCTTTTCGACTAACGTATGCGTCTTCG
>CAZRIR010000014.1:0-13406 GCA_964600195.1 uncultured archaeon
GACAATGAATATGATCCTCGACTGGTTACCTGATTTTAGAGACAACTTGATGCCCTCTTTGGCACAATATGAGATGGGTTTACCCATGGATACGACCAATTTAGGCAATACCATCCAAATAGGCGGAATGATTGTTGGAGCCATTGCGATTGCCCTTGCTAGCACGGGTTTTATCAGCAACCGGGTTGTTTCCAAAAAGAAAAAATTAATCCCTAAAGATGATAAAGTCGTAAGAAAATTTGATAAAATCATCCATGATTTGAATACGGTATCAGAAGAATTAAATGAAGATCTTGAAAGTGAAGATGGACCATTCGATCCACAATCTAGACCTAGGGATAATGATAATATATAAAGCAAGTAAAAAAATAAAATTTAATCAAAAAAATATAGAATACCCTTTTTTTTTCTTTTAATCGATTATACTATTATGTTTCTTAATTTAGGATTTCGATTGAAAATTAGAATTATCTTATCATAATAATGATTCTATTTAGTGAATTTAATTAATTGGACTAAATTTTTATCATTTTTTTAAATTGAGCCCCATTTTGGTTACACCCCTATAATTGAGAAAAATGATAGTTTTAAATATAGTGATGAAGAAGAATTTAATTAAATTTGTGAGCAATAATGCTCATCATTATCGATTTTGAAAATAATTCAGATAAAAATTTAGTTAAAAGAGATTATATAAAATGTCAAAAAAAATAGCAATTTTATCAGCAATAATGCTTATCATGGGAGGAATCTCAATTCCAGGTGGTATTGTTATCAATAATATCATAGATAGCACGGTTACGGACCGGATGGATGAAGGATTATCAGGAATTGAGGAACAATTCATACCTATAGGAGAGGACAAGATTTTAAAGATGGGACCGGCTATTGCTCTTAAAACCATCAAGGAAAATGCCATTTCCGCCTATCATCTCAGAGTTATGGCATCTTTTTTAACTCAATTTCTTTACCAGGCTTATGAAGAAGGCGAAGGAGAGACTCAAACAATATTAGATGTTTATGTAGATGGTGGTGATGCATTGACGAATTTATTTTTTGACTATAATACCTTATATTTGGGGACTGAACTCTTAAATCTTGGAGAAGGTGACACATCTTTTAGTGAGCAATTAATAAAAAATAATCTCCCGGGAATTTTAGGAATATCACAATGGTGGAGTCGTGAAAAAAAATCAGATATAGATTTAGAAATAGGCTACTGTGACTATGAAAAGGTATTAATTTTCTTTGATGTACCTCAACCTCATCCAAATCAATTATTAGCATGGGGAGATCCAACGCAAAGAGATGTTGATTTTGAAGAAAATGATCCTCCCGGATTCTTGCAGCATAGAGAATTTGGGTTTGGAATTTTGCAATTTCTTGAAGATTATGAAAATGCAGTTACGACTGGTGATCATGTCTCCTTTTTAAACCAATATAATCAAGGTCGAACATTGCAATGGGATGATTTTGTGATTGTTGCAAGATATTTCTATGAATATTGGGTGCCTGAAGCAATGCCTATTCTCCTTGCTGAATTACAGGATCCAACCTCAGAATTTAGTCAAAGAGCACCTGAATACGTGGGCATGGATCTTGATGACATTTCTTATCATAATTTCTTGAAGCAATGGATAGACTTTGCGGTTTATTCCGAAGGAATGGATATTCATGACTTAGTTGAGGATATTCCCGAAGGAACTCATGGATTAGAAGTCGGTAGCACGATATCCTTGGAAAGTGCTTATGATCTTTGGGATGAAAATAATAAATGGTCCTTTCTTAACATTGAAGGTATTAAAAAATGGTATGATGCCAATTCAATAAGTGTGGGATCTGCAGATAGGGCAGAATTAGCCACCTGGTTTGATATAAATCCCCAAGAAGTTCAAGACATCCTTAATTGGTTATGGGATGGGTCCGATTCTTTCAGCCAAGGACTTCTTACTAAGCTATTAGAAAGTGAACATGGATATAATATGCCATTCACGGATTTAGCAAGAAGAGTAATGTTGGAACAATGGGCAAATGGAACAATGATGGGAAAGACCATGCTTGAAGATGGAATTGATTTCCACGATTTTATCAGTTCATTACCTATAGGATCTACGGGTTTTGAAGTTGGTATTCCTATTCCAACGGGCATGTCTGTTGAATCATCACAACTTCTTTGGGATACCTCAAATCCTTACTCATTAGTAAAAGATATTACTGTCTGGAGGAGTATAAAGTCAAAAGAATCTGAGAATTATGCGATAGTGCGAAATGCGAATAAATTAAATGATGACGAGATGGACATGATCCTCGAGTGGTTGCCTGAATTTATAGCAAATTTAATGCCAGCTCTTGCGCAATCTGAGACGGGGTTACCCGTAGATACGACCAATTTAGGAAACGTTATTCAAATTTTAAGCATAACAGTGGGAGCCATCGCAATTGGACTTGCGAGTACTGGAATTGTCAGCAATGTAATAGTTTCAAAGAAAAGAAAATCAGTGATTAAAGGAGATAAAACAGTAAAAAAATTCGACAAGTTAATAGGAAATTTGAGATCCCTGTCACAAGGACTGCATGAGGATGTAGATTCAGGAACTATTCCAATAATTCCTATATCAAAGCCTCCTCGTGATGAAATTAAAATCAACAAATTAAATGGAAATTTGAGATCCCTGTCACAAGAATTGCATGAGGATGTAGATTCAGGAACTATTCCAATAAATCATATATCAAAACCTCCCTATGATGAAACTAAATACAATAAATTAAAAGGAAATTTGAGATCTTTATCCAAAGAACTGCAAGAGGATTTAGATTCAAAAAGTAGTCCAATAGTTCCTCAGTCAAAACCTCGTGATGATTAAAAATTTCTTTAAATTTCATCCAAATTTCTCAAATTTGATTGTAGGGTAAATATATTCTACATTTCTTTTTTTATCATTATAATAAAAAAAAAGTCCACTCACTTTTCAACAATCTAAATACTATTTAGATGATTAAATTTTCTGTTTCTAATTTTCTATTTGATAAAAATGATAGCTTTATATATAATCTCGTTGAAATATTAAATCAATTAGGTGAGCAATAATGCTCATCATTATCGATTTTGCAAATAATTCAGATAAAATTTAAATTAAAGAGATTTAGAAAAATGTCAAAAAAAATAGCATTTTTGTCAGCAATTATGCTTATCATGGGAGGAGTCTCAATTCCGGGTGGTATCGTTATAAATAATGTTATTAATGACATGGTTACCGATAGGACAGATGAAGGATTATTAGGGATACAAGAGCAGTTCGTTCCCATAGCAGAGGACATGATTTTAGAAATGGGACCGGCCATAGCTCTTAAACAGATAAAAGACCTCGCGGTACCTGCTGGCATTCCCTTAGTTTATGCTTCAATGTTAACACAACTTCTGTATAATGCCTACGATATGGGTGAAGAACAATCCCGCTCTTATGATTTGGGTCCTTTTGGAGAAATTTATATCAGCGGAGGAGATTGCTTATTGCATATGTTCTTCGATAATCAAGAGATTAATTTAGGCTCATTAGGGGGTGGAATTACAAGTTTTAGCCAAGAACTTAAAAAGGCCGGTATACCTTATGCTGATGGAAATAATTCTAAATTTATACAGGGAATCTCACAATGGGCAGGTCAAGATCTATCCATCGCTTTATACGATACATATGATATAGTTACTCCAATCGCACCTAATCCAAATCCAAATGATTGGATTGCTTGGGGTCAGAGCACACCTATATGGCCTGATACTGCAAATACTGAGGTGAACAATCCCCCAGGATTCATGCAAAATACGGAAATTGGTTTTGGCATCCTCGATTTTCTAAAAAATTTTACCATTGCAAATGAGACGGGATCTCCAGCAGCTAAAGATGCATTCTGTGCTCCTTATGAAGTAGGAGAACAAAATATTCCTTTTGATAAAATGGGAGTAGTTTACAATTATTTCTATGATTATTGGATTCCTGAAGCAATGCCTTTGCTTATTGCAGATTTACAAAATTCTAGTACTCCTTTTGCTCAATATGCTCCTGAATATCTTTACATGAATATAGAAGACATTGCCTACTATGAATTTTTAAAGCAATGGATAAATTATTCGACTTACGCAAATGGAGTCGATTTTCATACTTTCGCAGATGATTTGCCCGCCGGGCTACATGGATTAGAAGTAAATAGTCCTACTATTTCGGTTGATTCGTTATATGCTCTTTGGAATGAATGGGATGAATGGTCATTTCTTAACACTACTGGTGTTGAAAAGTGGTTAGCTGCTAATTCAAATATTCAGGATAAACAAGATTTAGAAGATCATTTTAATCTTACATCTCAAGAAGCGCAAGATATTCTTAATTGGTTATGGAATGGACCTAATTCATTCAGTCAAGGAGTGCTTCCTTATCTTATTGAAAGCGAACTTGGATACGGGATGTCTATAAGTGATTTAGCAAAAAGAGTAATGCTAGAACAATGGGCTAATGGAACCGTTTTAGGAATGAATTTATTTGAAGGCGGAATTGATTTCTCAGAATTCATAACCAGCTTACCGAAGGGATCAACTGGATTTGAAGTTGGTGTACCAAATCCAACGGGAATGTCAATAGAATCCGCAGAACTTCTCTGGGATACTTCAAATCCTTACTCATTGGTAAATGATATTTCTGTTTGGTGGAGCATAACCTCTGAAGACTCTGAAATGTATGCCACGGTACGAGATGTAAATAAATTAGACGATGAGACAATGAACATGATTCTTAAATGGTTACCCGATTTTAGAAATAACTTGATGCCCGCTTTAGCGCAATATGAGATGAATTTGCCAATGGATACTACCAATTTAAGTAACGCGATCCAAATTGGCGGAATAATTATAGGAGCTGTTTCGATTGGACTTGCTAGCACGGGTTTTGTGGGAAATAGGATTTATACCAAAAGAAAAGAAGCAATATATAAAGCTGATAAAGTTAGAAAACGATCTAATAAAATAGTAGATAAACGGAACATGTTCTCACGGTCTATCTCTGATAATCCCGACTCTCATAATAGCCCGATAGATACTAAATCTGAGCAACGTGATGAGGTATAAAATAAGAAATAGCATTTTATAGTTTATATAATATTAATTTGATATAAATATCCCTTTTCACTTTTTTTTATTTTCTTTTTTAGAAGTTATAAAAAGAGCTATTCTAAAAATGGTGATAGTATTATGCTCAATTTTATAAAGAAATAATGATTATTACAAGAATAAATTAAGTTCTTAAAGATGCTAATTCAATAATATATTAAATTACCGAAATATAACACGAAGATAATAGACATTAAAAAATCCATAAAATAACATTATTTATAGACATACTACTCGATAAAAATATTGTATCGTATGACTAAATACAGGAAATTATTGAGGAAAGTTATAAAAATACATATTTCGATACTTGATTAAAAACTATAACTTAGTAATATTTTTCATGATAAGATTTAGATTTTTCATTAAAAGACTATCTTAAGATATTCATCTATATTACTAATTTTTAGTTTATAGAGCATTGATTTAAATAAAAAAGATGACCATATATCCTAATATTTTATAAATTAATAATATATTAAAATAGAGTTGTTTAAATTGAGCAAAGAAAAAGATTCTAACGAATTATTAAATATTCTGCTAATTTTAATTGGAATTTTATTTATTCTCAAGGCAGTTATGGACTTTTTAGGTTGGGCTGGTATCGTAGTACCTTTATGGTTACAAGGAGTGTCACAAGGAGAAGCAGAACTCACAATTTTCGGAACTCAAGCATTGATATCTACCGTTCTTGGTTTTTGGGCTATTGTAGGGGGAATTGGCATGTTTAGAGAACAATAATGGGCATATGGTATAAGTCTTGTAGTTTTAAGTATTATGGCGATGACAAGCTTATCATCAATTATAACATGGATCTCTAATCCTAGTTCCTTTGATTTACTTTATTGGGTAAATTATATTATAATTCTCGCTTTTATTTTAGGTGTTATTGGTTTTCTATGGCTATTAGCAACTAAAAATCGATATCATTAAAGAAGATGTTAATTCTTCTATAATTTATCTCTTTTTTTTTAATACAATTGTATTATTCAATTTTTCACTATAATAGAATAAGAAGTATTAAACCTTGAATTTTTAATAATTAAAATTGCATAATTTTTCAGAGATTCTAATTTTAATGGAAAATAATAAATATTAAATTATCCATGAAATAACATTATTTATAGACATGCTACTCGATAAAGATATTGTGCTATATGATAAATTACATGACATTATAATTGAGGAAAGTCATAATGGTTCAATAATTTCGATACTTGATAAGAAACCGGTAAGTATTATTTTTTCTGATAACATATCGATTAATAACGACGATGTATTTTTTAATGAAGCCATGGTTACGGGTTTTGATCTCAGAGGCTCTAACATGACCGCATTTTCAAATAAAATCAAAAAGGAACATTTTCATGTCAATGATTTTATTTTTATTATTCGTGTTTCAGATGATATAATTGAACAATTTTCAGATAATAAATTTTCTGATGCATTTCCATTTACAATAAACATGCTTCACACTGCAGGCTTATATTTAAATCATCATCCCTATGCTATAAACCACTTGGATTTCTTTAAAGGCGAAATTCTAAAAAATCCCGTCGCTGTTATTCTTAATGGGATATGTGTGGCAGATCGAGTGGTCATAGATGAACGAGGAGATCCTGTTTTTTATGATTGCCTAATTATTGGTCGAGGAAAAAATGAAGGATTGTCCGTATCATACGAACCTTTGGTAAATGTTGATGATAAAGTTTTAGAATATATTATCATATTAGGAATAGAGGAATTAGGAGAGACTACAAAATAAATCAATTTTGAAGATATATGCTACTTTATGAAAATAAAAAAATTAAACTCTTAAATTACATCAAGACGGGATTAAATCCTTTTAAGAATTTTGTATCTACAGGAGAGATAGAAGAACATCTTGGTGTAGTGCAATCTAGAAAGGATATATTGCAATCAATTGTTCATTTAGTGGAAGAGAATAAACAAAATCTAATAGTTCCCATAATTGCTAATGTAGGAGTAGGAAAGACCCATTTCTTTTGGAGTATCAAACAAAAGCTATATTACTATAATACGGTTTATATTTCCTTAGAAAACGTGTATAGAAGATTTTATTATAACATCTATTCTGAATTTTTAGAAGAAATGGGTGTTAAAGTGCTCAGAAACATTACCAACGAGCTCTGCACTAGATGGGGATCTCGAGAAAAAAAATATGGGTTTTTTAACGTGGTTGATATGGAAAAAGTTAAAGAAAACGGTTTCTTTCAATTATCCAAACATTTTGAAAATAAAGTTGTCTTAAAAGAGGTAATAGGTGTTATCGTAACTCATCAATTAGATCCCTATAAAAAATTAGAAGCTGAAAATTGGTTACTTGGAGAACTCATGGACTATAAGAATCTTTCACGCCTGAATTTGAGTAGGGATCTTAAAAAAAAGCAGTATGCCTTTACGTTATTAAAGATAATAATTGAGAATTCTAAATTAGGGAGCGTGTTATACATTGATGATTTTGAACGATTAATTAGCCTAATTAGAAGTTTTGATGATGGTGAAGGTGAATCTGACGAAGATACCATTTATTCATCAAGGTGGTTATATGGAGATGACGAGGTACCTCCTGAAAAAATTGCTGCTCAGAAAATCCTTGATAAAATTATAAAATTACTGGAGATTAATGGCTTAAAAATCATAATTACCTTAAAATCTCAAGAAAGTCTTACTGAGATAAAAAATATAATAAGGGAAAAAAATCCAACATTATTGTCCAAATTCATGGATCCAATCGTTATTATGAATTTTGATGAGTATGATATATCAAAATTTTACAGAAAGAATATGAAATCGTACCTTACTAAGATTAACTTCTTGAACTTTTTGGAAGAAGATCCTAAAAATTTATTTCCTCTCAATGATTCAATTTTGAAGCATATTTACAAATTAACTCAAGGAAATCCTCGAGAAATCATAAAACAACTCATCAAGGTATTTAATCTGATCATTTATTCCGATGATGATCTTGATGAAATACTCAATGGATATATTTCCTAATAGGTTTTTTTTAACAATATTTTTTCAAAAGTATAAATTTCCTTTAAAAATATTTCTTTACATTTAATATCCCAATCTGAATTTAGTATTAAATCTCTAAAATGTTCTAAATTTAGTAAAGATTTGAATAAAATAAGCAATAAAGTTCTAATCGTGTTTTTATTTAATTTATAATACGTCATTTCAGAATTTAGTAAATCAAAAACTTCTTTTGCATCATTGAAATATTTTTTTAATACTTTTGAATACAGGTCTATAGTATTAGAATCAGAAAGATTATGCATTTTTAATAAATTCAGTGCAATTTTTTTGGGTAAATTCTCAAATTTTAGGATAAGTGAAAGAGAAGATAGTTTAATAGGAGGATAATCATCAAGTAGAGAATACTCTAGAATATTTTCTATTTTATTGACTAAAGGATTTTTTTGAGATATTAGTTCAAAAGCTTTAAGAATTTCATTACGAATCCATCTATCTGATTTAAAATACTCCTTAATTAAAAACTCCTGATATCTTATGTCTAAAATTTCAAAGGAACCGATATGTCCTAATAAATATACTAGATTAACCTTTATTTTATCAAAAACATCAGGAGAAAGATTTTCTATAAAATCGTCTAGATATTTTAAGCTTTTTTTATCTGGTGCATTTACTAGTTCTAAAAGGAAATTATTAATCTTATCAGGATCACTCATTTTTTTTATCCGATTAAAATTTTCTTCGATACTATACACCTCGAACCTGTAATTCTTTTTAAATAATTATAATTTCTTATCATTCAATTTTAACGATTTAAGTAACATTTAACAGCTTTCAAATTAAATATTATTTCAAAAGTCAATTGATAGTATTATTTGTCTTATAATAAAAAGTTTAAAAAAAACATAAAATACTGATTAGTATGAAAAAAAATGTTGAAATAGAAGATTATTTTACAAATTGGAATGAACTGAACAATAAAGTGGCAGTCTCATTTGGAAATTTTGATTTTAGTAATATAAAAGAAATTAGAAAACAACAGAAAAAAATAGAAGATGCAATATATTCTATAGTTCTTAATAATGCGGATGATAACCTAAAATCAATGTTACCAGAAGATTGTGGAGAAATGGAAGTTGGTTATGAAGCTGAAGAAAAAAGATTTTATTTTTTGATGTTTGATCCCGATGATCAAGAGAGTGATGATGATGATGCTCCAATAAAAATCACCGCTATTATTATTGATTCAACGGAAGAAATTGAAGTAATCAGGGATTTTAAAGTTGAAGAATGAATTTTTATTGATTAGATTTTTTTGAAAAATTGTTTTTTTTCCTTTGTGTATATACCTTTATAATAGTTTCAAAATAATTTAATAATTAAAAATAAATCTTGAAAAAACTTTCATCACCATTGGTGAAATTTTATGGTTAAATATAAGTCTATTATTCAAAAACTTCAAAAACATTATCCTGATGCAGATAAAGTAGCAATTTTTACCAATAGAGGAAAGGTGCTATTTAATACAAAAGATTTTAACGTGAGCAGTGATCTAAAATCGCTCATATCTTCATGGCAAAGTGGTCATGGTGCTTCAGTCACGGTAAATAGTATTAGATATTCTTTACTTCAGCAAACTCCTGACCGATTAATTGCTACTAATCGCCATAAAAAAGGTCATCTCATTGGAGCAACGACTCCAGATAAAAATACGTATGTTATCGCTCATGTTAAACCAAAAGCGAAGGGTTGGTATCATTATGCTTATCCATCGGTTGCAAGAGCTGCCGCAATGTTACAAGATCAATCATTTGAGTCTTCTTTTGAGCCTAAAATGGAAATTTCAAAGAATCCAAGCTCGCATAATCCAAGTAGTGGAAGCATGAGCTCTACCATCCAAGTTTCCCAAATAAATCCTGCACTAAAAGCGGAAATAGAAGGATTTCTCGAATGGATTAAAATGCCTTCCGGTCTTCAAGCATATATCGCCCGTGCCTTGGATGTAAATGATTTTCAAGCTATTTCAAGATTGAGCAATATATATCATGAATTATACAGTATTTGCAATGACTAAGTTTTTCCCATATAAATGATTTAAATTTTTTTTTTCAAATAAAAACCATCTAGCCACCAATAATTATTTTAATATTCTTGAAGTAGTTGCTTATTTTTTCTATGGATTTCGGATTATAAGAGGAATCTTTCAATTTTTTACGTTTTAAATTGAAATTATCAATTTTTTGCAGGTAAAGCGAATGATATGGTAGTAAAACCAAATTATCTATTCCCAAATCCATTAGATATCTTTCTATTCTTTTTAGATGTTCTTCAGAATCATTATATGGAACCAATGGTAATCTAATTATTAGCTTTTTATTGTTACTATCATTACATAGTTGAACTAATTTATTGAGATTTTTTATTATCAACTCATTAGACCTTCCAGTGAGTTTTACATGATTTTTATCATCTAAGTGTTTTAAATCAAAGAGAATTGTATCAGAATATCGGAAAACATCATTAATTATGTTAGGATTAAAAAATCCACAGGTTTCTATTGCAGTGGAGATATTTTCCTTCTTGCAAGCAATAAGAAACTGTTTTACAAATGACCATTGATATGTTGGTTCACCCCCAGAACAAGTAATTCCTCCATTGGATGTTTTATAATATTCTTTATCCTCCAAGATTATTTCCAATAATTCATCCACGGAAACTTCACGACCTGCAATTTCAAGCGCATTTGAAGGACATTGATCCGCACATGCTTTGCATCCACTCTCAACCTTACATTTCTGTTTTAATATCTTCCGGAAATCCTTTTTTATAGCATGTTCAGGACAAATTTCATAGCATATGCCACATTTTATGCATTTAGATTTTATGTATGAAAGTTCTGGTTTTGGATTGATTGATTCAGGATTTTGGCACCAAATGCAATTTAGGGGACAACCCTTAAAGAAGATTAAAGTTCTAATTCCAGGTCCATCATGTATGGCATATTTTTCAATATCAAAAATTAATCCTTTCATCATAAAAATTAGAATAATCTAATTTTCAATTTTATATTTTAATTATATTTGCTAATTATTTTTTGCTTTAAATTGTTTATTTTCTTTTGTTTTGGATTGAAAAAATTAGTAAGAAATTGATATTTCAGTAAGATATTAAGATTTCCCCTTATCTCAAACCTATTTTCTACCATCCCTTCATACATGTCCCCAAAATTCTTGATAAAATTAAATGCGTCATTAATGGATCTGAAAATCAACTCTCCATCAGGATTTTGAATTCTTCCTTTAGCATAAACAATGCTACCCGTTCCATTAAAGACGAGGAACCTATTTATGGAGCTATTAGCAACTGTGAATTGAATTTTAGCATTGAAATTATTTAGAAACGTCAGGAATCTATAGTCTCTTTTGGCAGTAGAAATGATTTGTTTATTGGTTAAATCAAGAAGTCTTGCAGTCAAGAAAGACTTTATTTTTGGAGTTTTTTCCTTATATGCATTTTTACCTGAAAAGAAATTAGTTCTCGCAATTTGTATGGCTAATATTTGAAAAATTATCATTATAATTAAAACCAAAACAAAGAACATTAGGAAAAATAGATGAAAGTCAAGTGGTAGGAACCATAAAGCATTTTTATTTGGATAATCATATAATGACCATATAAATTGGGCAGGGTAATCTCTCGTTTGTGTATTTAGAATTGTATCATCCGCACCAAATAGAGTTATAAAACTTGGAAAAATAATTATCGTAAATATTAGCCAACTCGTTTGAACTAATAAAAATGAAAAGCGAGCTTTATTAACTTTTCTAAGACCTAGATTAATTAAGTATGGTATCGTGTAATAAAATGGAAACAATCCATATATTAGATGAACGGCCGATCCTACATTTTCAGGATTTATAGTATATAGCAAGAGCCAGTTTGGATCTACTTCAACCCAACACCATACAGATATGAGCAATATTATCAATTGATTGAAAAGTAAACCAATGAAATAAAAGAAAGATTCCTTTAACTTAATGTTATTTTTATTTTCAAGGATAGGTTTAAGTGAAGAAAAGAGAAAACCTGAAACGACCGACATGTAAATATCCCATAAAAGAGGCATTTGTAAATCACATCATTGTTGGTTTATTTTATTAATACTAATTTCAATATATTATGAATAGATATATAGTTTTAATTATAAATCCATTAATGCACGCTGGATAATTTCATTTTGCATGTGCTTGTTTAAATCTATAAAATAAGCCGTGTACCCACTAATTCTAACCATTAAATCAGGAAATAATTCTGGATTATCTATGGCTTTCATAAGGTCATTAGCATCTTGTATGATAAATTGAGTTTGCATTCCTCCCTTTGAGAAATAGGTTTTGAACAAGGAAGCAAAGAGCCCTATTTTATCAGGTTTATTAAATAAAGATTTATTAAACTTCATGTTAAGAGCCATTCCATTAGGCATTTTATCTGCTGGAAGGTAAGCTAAACTATTATATACCCCTGTAGGCCCTGATTTTTGCCCCAATGAAAAAGGTGTTAAACCACTGGTCAATGGTTCTCCACTCTTTTTTCCATTTGGCATTGCACCCGTTATCCTGCCAAATCCCGAGTGGATTGTCATGGACCAATAACCCGGATTATAATAACCTCCTCTATAATTCTTCTTGCTTCTGCATTGTTCATATAAAAAATTAACGAGATCCACAGCAATATCGTCTACTTCCTTAATCCCATTCCCGAAGTGATCTATTTTATTTATAATGAGACTATACAATTTTTCATTTCCTTTGAAATCATTTAGGAGTGCTTCATGGAGTTCATGAAAAGATATTATTTTATCATCATATACTAATTTTTTAATAGAATATACAGAATCTATCAAGTCTGCAAGAGCGATAAATGCAATCCCGGAGGAATTATATTTGGCACCCCCTTCTACTAAAACTTTCCCAGATTCTAGAGGGCCTTCAGTTAATGAACTTAGAAGAGGTTGTGGTTTTAAATAAGATAATATTTCTCCAAGCTGATTATTAAAATTAATCGCAATTTTCAGGACATATTCTAATTGTTTTTTTAAAGCATCATAAAACTGCTCAAAAGTTTTAAATCCTGAAATATCACCCGTTTCAAGACCCAAACCCTTTGCTTTTAACATGCTACCATTGTTTAACACGAGTTCTAAAACACCAATCAAATTAAACATTATTGCGCCTGTATGGGGACATGACCG
>CAZRIR010000014.1:13506-15308 GCA_964600195.1 uncultured archaeon
ACATCGAGAACCAAATAAGTTACATCATTAACGGCATTCTTTCCATTTTCATCGCAACCACCAATAGTAATAGCTTGATTTGATCCAGTTCCTGCAAATAATAATTCACCCATCTCGGGAACCATGGGCAAATTATCTCCTATTTTTAACCAGAAATGGGCTAATATTTCAAAGGCATCCTTCCTCGTTAAAATTCCTGCTTCAATATCTTGTTGATAATATGGATATAATAATTGGTCAATACGGCCAATCGAAAAACCTACATTATTTTGCTCTTGATATAAAGCATTCATAGTTGTCCATATAGATTGCACTGCTTCCCAAAAGCAGGTTGGGGGATGGGCTGGAACATTAATGCAAATACTTGCCATTTTTTCTAATCGGATTTTTCTTTCATTATCTTCACATGATCTTGCTTGTCTCGATGCTTCGTTGCTTAGATTTCGTGAATATTCGATAATCCCTTCAAGAGAGATGACAAATGATTCATAAGTTTTTCTATTTTTTCCGTTTGAATCTTTCAATTTATTTTGGTATTCTTTAATGATACCTTCGATTCCCAAGTTTAATACCATCTGGTAATTCGGAATAGTATGACTTTGACAGACATACTTACTGCACATAAATAAAAACATAATAGTTTGAATGCGGAGTCCTATATCATCATCCCCCACTTTTCTACGTATTAATTCAACCACGTTCTTATCAATCCAAAATGGAAGAATTTCTTGATCTAACTCAAGGATTTCCTCAATATTTATTTCATACTTATTATTTTTCCTACAAGACATTGTAGCTAATTCAGGCCATATTCCCAAGCCTAAAAATTCAGGATATAATACCACACCCTTTCTTTTTGCTGTTGTACTGCCTGCTAAAATTTCGTTAGGAAAAATATTTGGTTTTTTATTTTTTAAACAATAACATATGCTTTCTGCTTCGCGATAAGCGGGAATATCATAATTTAACCCTCCCTTTTCCTTCAAAAACCGAGTAATAAATTTTGAACGTTCAATACATAATTCCTGTTTACCATAAACCATATAATCTCTGATTTCCTTTAAATCTTCAAAATCGTCATAATTATATTTTCTCTCTTGTTGGACAATATTTGAATCTTTTATGTTTGTTATCGTCATTCTTTTCATGCTTTTTAAACTAATTTCTAATAATTAATATGAACGTAAATGTATTTAATAGTTGCAATTAAATTTAATAATCATTCATGTTATTGGTTATCCATTTTCTTTTATAAAGGTACTTGGGAGCTTTGTTATGTATGATTTTTCTTTAAAATATGGTTTTTTTATTTTATATTGGCTTAAATTTAAAAATTTTCTATAATATTACCATTAATATTATTCAAATGTAAACAGCCATAATTTAGGATTGGGCTTACTAATTTAGTAAACGTTAATGATTAACTCGCGTAAAATCTATTATTTACAAGTAAACGAGTCATAATATGAGATAAAATTCTTTGATGGCATTGTGGAAGATATAACACTCCAGAAGCAAGCTATGGATGCTCTGAATGAAAGCGAAGAGAAATTTCGTTCAATAATGGAAAATTCTGCTGACTCTATTTTTCTAACCGATCAAAAGGGTAATTATGTCTATACAAATAAAGCAGTTTCTACTATGTTAGGTTATACTCAGGAAGAAATGAGAAATAAATCAATTCTTGATATTTCACCACCAGAAAACAAGGATGAACAAATGCACCTTTTTATGAACCTGCTAAATACAGGAAAGCTATTTACTGAAATAGAACTTATTAAAAAAGACGGAAATAGTATTTC
>CAZRIR010000015.1:0-3911 GCA_964600195.1 uncultured archaeon
AGATGGAATTGGAAAAAGTATAGTATTTTTTTAGTGAAATCTTAATTTAATCCCTCGGAACATTTTTTTTAATTTCTGTTATTGTTGATCAAATTTAGATATTCTTTTAGTGATTATCATATTTAGATTGAAAGAATTTTTCACCTACTTTTTTAGAAATTTTTATTTAATAATCAATTTATTTAGCATTATCTCTTGATTTAAATATATAGGATTTATTTTACTAATTTTACTAAAACTCTAGTTTTTTTTTTGATAAGAGAAAAGCCTGAATATATAATAGTTATGAATTTTAAGGAAAATGTATTTAAATCAAATTTTTTTCTTTTTATTAACTTAAACTTTTATTTTCTAAACAACTAAAAGTTTTACATCGAGAACATGACAGAAAACAGATTAGAAAAATTAATGATCAATGGTGAATTAACAGATACATATAAGGAGATCCTTTCTCCAGATGCTATTGATTTTTTGTCTAAATTAGTGGAGCGATTCAATGATAAAATTTTAGAATTACTGGAAAAAAGGAAAGAAACACAGTTAAATATTGACAATGGCGAAAATCCTAAATTTTTAGACTCCACTAAAGATATTCGATCAAAGGAGTGGAAAGTCGCTCCCATACCTAAAGATCTTCAAGATAGGAGAGTCGAGATTACCGGACCTACAGATAGAAAAATGATTATAAATGCACTCAATTCTGGTGCAAATGTTTTTATGGCGGATTTTGAAGATTCAAATTCTCCCACTTGGAAAAATATCATAGAAGGACAAATTAATCTTCGTGATGCGGTAAATAAAACAATAACTTTTAAAAATCCAAAAGGAAAATTTTATGAATTAAACTCCGAAATAGCTGTTCTGTTGGTTCGCCCAAGAGGACTTCATTTGCCAGAAAAACATATTCATTTCAATGGAAAACCAATTCAAGGTTGTTTAGTAGATTTTGGATTATATTTTTTCCATAATGCAAAAAAACTAATTGAGCAAGGAACTGGACCATATTTTTATTTGCCTAAACTACAAAGTTATTTAGAAGCTAGATTATGGAATGATATATTCGTTTTTGCTCAAAACGAATTGGGAATTCCTCAGGGTTCAATTAGAGCTACTGTATTAATCGAGCATGTATTAGCATCATTTCAAATGGATGAAATTCTCTATGAATTGCGTGATCATTCATCTGGTTTAAACTGTGGAAGGTGGGATTATATTTTTAGCTTTATTAAAACTTTTAGAAATAGAAAGGATTTTTTAGTTCCAGATCGTGACCAAGTAACAATGACCACTCATTTCATGGAATCATATGTAAAATTGTTGATTTCTACTTGCCATAAACGCGGAATACACGCTATGGGTGGCATGGCCGCTCAAATTCCAATTAAAAATCGTCCTGACGCAAATAAAAAAGCAATAGAAAAAGTCAGAAATGATAAATTAAGAGAAGTAAAAGAAGGTCATGATGGTACATGGGTTGCCCATCCAGGTTTAGTTGAAGTGGCTAAAAAGGTATTTGATGAATTCATGAAAGAACCAAATCAGATTCATAAGAAGATTAGCCCTGTCAAAATAACAGAAAAAGACTTGTTAACAGTTCCAAAAGGAACAATAACAGAATCTGGAATACGTAAAAATGTCAATGTAGGACTTATTTATCTTACTTTTTGGTTAACTGGTAATGGTTGTGTGCCTATTAATAATTTAATGGAAGATGCAGCCACATCTGAAATTTGTAGAACTCAATTATGGCAATGGATACATCATGATGCGGTTCTAGAGAATGGTAAAGTATGTAATGAAGAATTAGTTAGAAAAATTATAAGTGAAGAGAGACAAAGCATTCTCGATAATTTAGGTTCTAATTTTCAAGATGCATTAGATTTAGCAATAAAATTATACTCGGATATGATATTTTCAAACGATTTTTCAGAATTTCTAATTACAGATGCTTATAAAAATATTTAAATTAAAAATTATTTAAAGGAAAAAAATTATGTCGTTAAAAGAAACAAAAGAAGAGTTTGTAGCTAGGACGCAAAAAGAATGGGATACAAATCCTAGATGGAAAGGGATTGTCAGACCTTACACTCCAGAGGATGTATGGAAAATTAGAGGTACTCTTCAAATAGATCATACCTTGGCCTTGAAAGGTTCAAAAAAACTCTGGAAACTGTTTGAAAATGAACCATACATTCATACTTTAGGAGCTTTAACCGGTAATCAAGCATTAGAAATGGTTATAGCGGGTTTAAAAGCTATTTATATATCGGGATGGCAAGTTGCTGCCGACATGAACGAGGCTGGTGAAATGTATCCCGATCAATCACTCTATCCAGCAGATAGTGCTCCAAATCTCGTAAGAAGAATAAATAATGCATTCATCAGAGCAGACCAAATTCAACACATGGAAGGAAATGATCATGTTGACTTTTTTGCACCCATGATCGCTGATGGTGAAGCAGGATTTGGCGGGGTACTTAATGTTTATGAATTTATGAAGGCAATGATACGTGCTGGTGCATCTGGTGTTCACTTTGAAGATCAGTTAAGTGCTTTTAAGAAATGCGGTCATTTAGGTGGCAAAGTTTTAATTTCTCCTTCTAATTTTATTAATACTTTAATTGCAGCGCGTCTAGCCGCAGATGTTGAAGAAGTTCCAATGATATTGGTTGCCCGTACTGATGCCATGGATGCCACATTATTAATGGGATCTCATGATCCAGTTGATCAGCCATTCACAACCGAAATAAGAAGTCCAGAGGGATTTAAACAATATAAAGGTTCATTAGATGCTTGTATAGCTCGCCAGCTTGCTTTTGCTCCTTATGCTGATTTGCTTTGGTTTGAGACTAAAGCCCCTGATTTAGATGTAGCAAAAAAATTCGCTGATGCTATTCATGCTAAGTATCCGGGAAAATATTTAGCTTATAATTGCAGTCCGAGCTTTAATTGGAGTAAAAATTTGGATGAAGATAGTATTGCAAATTTTCAAAAAGAAATAGGAAAAATGGGTTATAAATTCCAATTTATAACATTAGCAGGTTTTCATCAAATAAATTATGGCATGTTTTCTCTGGCAAAAGGATACAAAGAACGTGGCATGCCTGCCTTCACTGAATTTCAAAATAAAGAGTTTGAAGCAGAAAAAGACGGATTCCGAGCAGTTAAACATCAGTCTTTCGTTGGAGTTGGTTATTTTGATGAAATATCTTTAATTGTTACTGGTGGTTCATCTTCAACTACGGCATTGAAAGATTCCACAGAAACAGAGCAATTCGATTAATCCTTTATTAATTCTTATCTAAAATGGATTTGAAGTAAACCTCTATATTTTTTCTTTTAAAATTTTCTTTATTTGATTAGTTTTAAATGATTAATTTTTCAGGTGAATTGTCAACGAATCCAAAAATTATTTTTAATTAATATTAATAATAAAATTCTATAGGTCCGAGATCTCTTTAAACTTCTGATAATTCCCAAACAAATTTTAATCATACTAATGATGTGTACTAATCTTCACATATTTTTTTCAATTCAGGCGAAGTATTTATTAAACTCCCCGCAAGCATTGCCTTAATTTGTCTTTGGCTCATGGAATGTGAAGTATTATACTCTTCTTGATTTGTAATATTCTCTATTATAACATTAGTACCTTCTTGGATAGTTTGACGGAGATTTTTTATTGATAGGATATCCCCTTGATTAATTTTTTTCCAATCAATCTCATTAAAGAAAGTTAAAGGAACAATTCCAAAATTAATCAAATTCTGCCAATGAATTCTAGCGTAACTTTTTGCAATGACTGCTCTTATACCTAAATACCTCGGGGCAATAGCAGCATGTTCTCTACTCGAACCTTGACCATAATTAGTTCCTGCAATAATGATTGAACCTTTTTTTTGAATTTCCAT
>CAZRIR010000015.1:4011-7417 GCA_964600195.1 uncultured archaeon
CTACAGAGATAAACCTGATCATTTTTTGTACCAGATCGATCTGGAAAATTTCGAGGTACTGTCCTAAGACTAATGGCATTTGAGGGAGGAGCTTGTCCCATCCCTACACAACCATTACATCCTGGTTCATGTATGCGTGCTCCTGACTCGATCAGAATACGTATTAACCCAAGGTCAATTAAATTTTCAAGAGTTTGAGCGGTGGAAGGATTCACATCAAAAGACACTTTATCTTGAATTTTTTTATCTTTGAGTATGAGAGCACAAATCGCGAAGTCTCTTAATCCAGGATTAGCTGAAGACCCAATGTAGGACTGTAGAATTGGTCTCCCAATAACTTCACTAACTGGTTTTACATTTCCTGGGCTACTCGGAAGCGCAATAAGTGGCTCTAATTCGGAAAGATTAATCTCTTCAGTATAATCATATTCACATCCCTCGTCAGCTTTATATGGTTTCCATGCATTGCCCCTTCCTTGAGCATTCATAAATTCATGTACCAACTCATCTGATGGGAATATGCTGGTAGTTGCTCCCAATTCAGTACCCATATTGCATATAACATGACGATCCATTGCAGTTAAATTCTTTAATCCGGGACCATAATATTCAATAATGCGCCCTGTACCTCCAGAGACTCCATGGCGCCTCAACATTTCTAAGATTACATCTTTAGCACTAACCCAATCGGGAAGCGCCCCTGTTAGTTTAATCCCCCATATCTCGGGCATTTTCACATAATATGGTTCCCCTACAATTGCCATTGCAACCTCTAATCCTCCAGTACCAATCGCAAGCATGCCTAAGGAGCCCGCTGCAGGAGTATGGCTGTCAGATCCCAATAATGTTTTACCTGGAAGTCCAAATCGTTGCATATGGATAGGATGACTAACACCATTTCCTGGTTTGCTATACCAAATTCCGAACTTTTGACAGGCCGTATATAAAAACAGATGATCATCAGAATTTTTAAAATCTGCTCGTATGAGATTATGATCAATATATTGTGCAGATAGCTCGGTCTGGGCCCGGGCAGAGCCCATTGCTTCTAATTCCAACATGACCATGGTTCCTGTAGCATCTTGAGTAAGCGTCTGATCTATCTTTAATCCAATTTCTTCACCCACATTCATTTTACCTTCAATTAAATGTGAGCTTATTAATTTTTCTGCTAGAGTTAATTTCTCAGATGACATATTTTTTATTTTATATTTAATTTAATTTTTTAATTCTTTTTTAAGCAAATTCCTTAAAACTGTATGTAATATACCCCCATTTTGATAATATTTCATATCAACAGGAGTATCAAGCCTAACAATAACTTTAAAAGATTTTATATTGCCATCCTCGGATTTAGCTTTAACTATTAAATCAGAGCCAGGGGTAACGTTACCAATCCCCATAATATCAAAAGATTCTTTTCCTGTCAATCCAATCGTATCTGCATTTTCACCTTCTTTAAATTGAAGAGGTAATACACCCATTCCTACTAAATTACTCCTGTGAATTCTCTCATATGATTCCGCGATTACAGCTTTAACGCCTAATAGCATTGGGCCCTTAGCAGCCCAATCTCTAGAGCTCCCCATTCCATAATCTTTGCCAGCAATCACTATTAAGGGAATATCATTATCCATGTATTTCATTGCTGCATCATAAATTGATGTA
The DNA here is from genome assembly GCA_964600195.1 of uncultured archaeon. GTDB lineage: Archaea > Asgardarchaeota > Lokiarchaeia > Sigyniarchaeales > SOKP01 > FT1-020. The sequence goes on from CAZRIR010000015.1 coordinate 5,680, forward strand.
ATTTCTCCTGTTGGGTGATAAATCGTCCAGCCTCCTTCTTTATCCACAAGTTTATTCCGTATCCTGATATTCCCGAAAGTCCCTCTCATCATTACTTCATGATTTCCTCTTCTTGAACCAAATGAATTAAAATCAATTGGACTGATCCCTTTTGATATTAAATATTCACCAGCGGGCATATCTTTAGGAATAGATCCAGCTGGTGAGATATGATCCGTTGTAACACTTATTCCGAGTTGGACTAATACACGTGCATTTAACAGATCAGTATGGGGTGGTAAATCAATAGGAAAATCAATAAAAAAAGGGGGTTCCCTAATATATGTTGAATTTTCTTCCCATTGAAAAATTACATCTTCTGATGGCTTCAGATCGTTCCATAATTCCCAACCTTTAAAGATTTCACTATATTCCTTATTAAATAAATCAGCTGTTACGAATTGTTTTATCAATTTATTAATTTCATCAGAATTTGGCCAAATATCTTTTAAGTACACGGGTTTACCGTCTGATCCTGTTCCCAAAGGTTCTTCTTCAAGGTTAATTGCTACAGTTCCAGCTATCGCGAATGCCACTACTAATGGTGGTGATGCAAGATAGTTAGCCTTAACGTTCGGATTAATCCGCCCCTCGAAATTCCTGTTCCCACTTAAAACTGATGCGACTACTAAATCTTTTTCATTTATTTTTTTTAAAAGATCTTGAGATATTGGACCACTATTTCCAATACAAGTTGTACATCCATATGCCACAAGATTGAATCCTAATTCATTTAAGTAGTTCATTAATCCTGAATTTTCCATGTAATCGGTTACAACTCTTGAGCCTGGTGCGAAGCTTGTTTTTACATAATTTTTTATTTTCAGACCTTTTTCAACGGCTTTTTTAGCTAACAATCCCGCACCAATCATGACGGTAGGATTTGACGTGTTGGTGCAAGAAGTAATCGCTGAAATGATAATAGAACCATGATTGAGCTCAACACCATTAGATATTGAGCTAAGTTCATCTTTTTTATCAAATAAATTGATCATGTGGTTTTCAAATGTATTTTTCATATCTTTTAATGGAATTCTATCTTGAGGTCGTTTAGGACCTGCGAGATTAGGACGAATATCACTTAAATCAATTTCTATTTGCTCACTATAATTAGGTGTTTGGGCATCCTCCTCGTAAAAAATCCCAATTTCTTTTAAATAATTTTCTACAAGTTTAACATGATTATCATCACGCGAGCTTAATCTCAAATATTTTATTGTTTCCATATCTACAGGGAAAAATCCCATTGTAGCACCATATTCAGGTGACATGTTCGAAATAGTTGCACGATCAGCTACCGCAAGGTTTTTTAACCCTTTACCATAGAATTCGACAAATTTTCCTACTACACCGTGATTCCTAAGAATTTGAGTTATCTTTAGAACTAGATCAGTTGCGGTTATTCCTTCTGGTAATGTTCCAGTAAGATTTACACCCACAACTTCAGGAATCACCAAGTAATAAGGTTGACCTAACATGGCCGCCTCAGCCTCTATTCCACCCACACCCCATCCTAATACTCCTAATCCATTTACCATCGTGGTATGAGAATCTGTTCCTAGTAAAGTATCTGGAAATGCATACATTTCACCATCAAAATGTTTTAAATGAACAACTGAAGCTAAATATTCCAAATTTATTTGATGACAAATACCTCTACTTGTTGGTACGACACGAAAATTATCAAAAACGGATTGAG
>CAZRIR010000015.1:7517-15081 GCA_964600195.1 uncultured archaeon
GCCATCATAATTTCGTATTACATTTTCAAGCAGAATTCTTAATGAATAAGGTAATAATTGTACATTCTCATATCCTATATTTGAAAGTTTTTTTAAATTATAAATTGAAACTGACCCTTGATCAGTTTTTAACATCTCTTTAATTTTTGTCGAAATTTGTTCACTCATTTTTCTACCTCTTTAAAGTTATTTTAGTTTATTTTAATCAAAAATAAAAACCAATTTATTATGATTTATAGATTTTTTACTCATGTTATTAACATTTCAATAAATGTATGAATAGCCATTTTATCCAATTTGTTTTTATCTCTAAATAGCACTAACAATTCAGTTATTTCAGATTCATCGAACATAGTATTCATGTTTTGTTTGAACTTCTTTTCTAGGAGTGGTTTAGCTTCATCTCTTCTTTTTTTATGGCCAATTGGATATTTCACCTCAATTTTATCCGTAAAACTCCCGTCCTTAAAAAATATTTGAATTGAGTTTGGAATTGCTCTTTTTTCAGGATCATAATATATTTTAGTATAATTCGGTGCTTCAGAAACAATCATTTTATCTCTTAATTCATCAATACGGGGATCTTGGGCTCTTTGATCTTCATAATCCATTGATGTTAAATTTCCATATAGTAATCCAATTGCGACCATATATTGAATGCAATGATCTCTATCTGCGGCATTTTTAAGAAGACCTGTTTTATTTATTATTTTATTACCAGCCATTTGTGTGAATATCTCAATTTTTTCGATCTCATTTAATCTACTTACTACTAGTGGATGTAATTTGATACTCGCCTCAATAGCAGTTTGCCCGTGAAATTCAGCGGGATATGCAACTTTAAAAAGAACATTTTCCATTACATAACTTTCATATGATCTCTTTAAGGTGAATTTCCGACCATTCCATAATTTATCATAAAAGCCCCAATCTTTTGCACTTAAGGCTGTTGGATATCCCATTTCTCCTTTTTTCGCTAATAAAGCTAAAAAAACAGCGCGGGCACATGCATCTCCAGCGGCCCAACTTTTTCGAGAGCCAGTATTAGGCCAATGCCGATAGGTTCTTAATGAACCTAAATCAATCCACACGTTTGAAATGGCATTTATAATTTGCTCTTTAGTACATTTTAATAATCCCGCACAGACCGCTGTACTTGCCAATTTTACAAGAATAACATGGTCTAATCCTATTTCGTTAAAACTGTTTTCTAATGCCATTACTCCTTGTATCTCATGGGCTTTAATCATTGCTGTTAATACATCTCGAATTTTTATTGGTTTTAATCCTTCAATTTCATTTTTTTGAGATAAATAATCAGAAAGTGCAAGGATTGCACCAAGATTATCTGAAGGATGCCCCCATTCTGCAGCTAACCATGTATCATTAAAATCTAACCATCGAATCATCGCTCCGAGATTAAATGCTGCAGTTATGGGATCTAAAATATATCTAGTGCCCAAAACACGTGTTCCGTTCGGAACTTGAGTTTTCGGAACAATAGGCCCAAGTATTTTAGAACATTCGGGATGCTGTAGGGTTAAGATGGCACATCCTATGCTATCCATTAAACAGTATCGAGCAATTTTATATGCTTCCTCTGAAGTTATGGTATGATTAACAATATATTCTGCAATTTTAACCATTTCTTCATCCGGAGTAAAATCTCTCATGAAGTAGTACCTAAATGATGGAATTTATCGATCTTCAATCGGAATATATTTTCTCACTTCAGGACCTATATAATTTGCCATTGGTCTAAAAAGCTCGTTTATATTCCTTTGTTCTAAAATATGGGCGGACCATCCTACAGAACGACTGACTGCAAAAATGGGCGTGAAAAGTATTGTTTCAATATCTGTTGATGCATATGCGAGTGCTGAATAAAAATCCAGATTAGGAAAGGTACACGGATCTTTACATTTAGTAGCCATGACATTTGTAATAGCTTCTCCAATTTCAAATAATAATTGCTTATTTTTTTCTTTACAATTCTTTAAAACCCATTTTTTAATTAATGGTGTCCTAGGATCCTCACTTAAATAAACAGGATGTCCAAATCCTGGGACTTTTTCACTTTTATCTAACTTATTTTCTATATCCATAACTGCTTGGTTAGGATCCTCATACTTTGAAATCATATTTAGAACCGCTTCAGTTGCTCCCCCATGTTTAGGGCCACTTAAAGCGCATATTGCATTTGTTAAACATGCATAATAATCTGCGTTTGTACCGGCACATATTCGAGCAGAAAAAGTGGAAGCATTTAACTCATGCTCAGCATAAAGAATTAATGACTTATCCATCATGATTCTTTCCGTATCAGAGCAATCATTTTTAATCATTTTTAATAAATACCCAGCATAGGTTGATTCTTGAATTTCTTTTCGATCAAACACTTGTCCTCTGGCTCTGGCATACCAATATCCTATTATGGTAGGCAATACACCTAAAACTCGAACAATTGTTTTTTTAGGATTATCTTTTATTTCTGGATAAGCAATGCCATATACTGAAACACCCGTTCTAATTACATCCATAGGATGAGCATCAGGAGGTAAATGGTCCATTACCATTTTCACAAGGTCGGGAATCTTATGATATTTTTCGAGCTTTTGGGACCAGTCCTGTAATTCTTGATTGGTAGGAAGCTCTCCATTTATAATCATGTAGGATGTTTCTTCAAAGGTACTATTTTCTACTAATTCTTCAATTGGGAATCCTCGGAACTTTAGACCATCACTTATACTACAAATTGATGAATCTGTTACCTTCATTCCCCTTAAACCCGAATCTCTTTGTTTAAATTCTGCCATATATTCACATTCTTATTTTTTTTTTCCATATAATTTATCTAAATAATTTTCATAAAATTCATAATTGAGAAGATCATAAAGTTCATCCCGAGTTTGCATGTTCTTTAAAACAGACATTTGTGTTCCTTCTTTTAATATAGCTTGATAAACCAATTCAGCTGCTTTATACATTGCTCTAAAAGCACTTAGAGGGTATAACACAATATCAATATTAGCTTTATTTAATTCGTGTAATGTATATAAAGGTGTTTTTCCAAATTCAGTCATGTTTGCCATTATGGGAATTGAGATATTTTCGCTCAACATTTTAAATTGATCCAGTGAAGTAAGAGCGTCGGGAAAAATAGCATCTGCACCAATTTTTTCATACATTTTAGATCTTTCAATTACTCCTTCGATTCCTTCAATTGAAAATGCATCGGTTCTTGCAATTATAAAAAAATCTCGATCACTTCTTGCTTCGATTGCTGCTTTTAATCTATCGCACATTTCTTCTGAAGATACCAGATATTTATTAGGTCTATGACCGCATCTCTTAAAAACTTCTTGATCTTCAATATGAACCCCTGCAACATCAATCCGCTCTAATGTTTTAATTGCTCTTGATATGGTAAGAGCGACCCCTCCAAATCCGGTATCAATATCCACGATCAACGGTAAATCCACAGCGAAAGTAATTCTTCTCGCATCTTCAGCTACATTATCTAAGGTGGTAATCCCTAGATCAGGTAATCCATACGAAGCATTCGCAACTCCAGCTCCAGAGAGATAAATGGCATTAAATCCAATTCTCTTAGCCATTTTAGCCGCCAGCGCATTAATAGTTCCTATTATCTGTAAAGGTTTACTTTTTTCCAAAGCGTCTCGAAATTTGGCACTCGGTTTTATTGCATCATCTCTCATTATATCTTCTCATTGGGTGAAAATTAATTATTCTAATTTTTTTTTGATAGGCTTTTAAGATATTTAACTATAATTATTATAATTCATTAACAATATTCAATTAACAAGACTTTACATTATTAAAACTTCAGAATTAATGTCTTTTAATGTTTTACAACCCGTCATTTTCATTGCTTTTGATAAAATGTTCTTGAGGTGTTCCATGTGCAGTTTCACTCCTTCTTTTCCTCCCCCAACTGCAGCTCTAATAATATCTCTCCCGATTAATACAGCATCTGCACCAAGAGCTAGCATTTTTAAAACATCATATCCCGTCCTTACACCACCATCAGCAATGATCATTAGTTGATCCTTTAGAGCTTTGACGATATCGGGTAAAACATCTGCCGTGCCTGGAGTGTGATCAAGCACTCGACCGCCATGATTTGAGATAACAATTGCGCTCGCTCCAGCATCTTTTGCTAAAATAGCATCCTCTACTGTCATGATTCCTTTAATAATAACTGGGAGGGTTGTACTTTCAATTAATTCTTTTAGATCTTCAGGTGATTTTCTAAATACAGGTTGATCATGTTTACTCATCGCATATGAACCACAACCATCAATATCGGTCCCAATTGCAATAGTACCAGCCTTTTCTGCTTTTTTATAAAAATCAATAATCATTTGTTGTGATCGAGGTTTCACAATTTTAACTCCCCATCCGTTTGCCTCAGCTATCGCATCGATACCCCACGCATGCTCCAAGGTATAATTATAGGAATCACCACGCCATCCTATTGTTCCAGCGGATCGGCATCCCAAAATTACAGCACGACAAAAGTCTTTCTCAGTAATTACCTCCTCTCCACCAAAGCTATGTACTCCAGCTACACTTGCTCCCATTATTGGCATCGACAATTTATTGCCAAAAAAATTAAACTCAGTAGAAGGTTCAAAATGGTCTCCTATTAATCGCATTTTTAATTTTATTTTTTCGAGAGCTAATATATTATTGTGAAAACTGGCTCCACTTCCTGTACCTCCAATTCCAATAGGACGACCATAACTTTGACCTTGGCACAATTTAGTATCTAATCCATCACAAGTTTTATAGACGGCACAGATACCCTTCAATTTACCTCTTGCGATATCCCTAACATCTTCAAGTGTTTTTTTTTCTGACATGAAATAAATTCCCTCATTTTAAACCATTTTTTTTGGATCTAAAATAATATCAAGATCCTCATCTAATTCCAAACCTAATTCTATTACAACTTCTTTAATAGTTTTATTATCTCTATATGCTTTTTGAGCAATTTCCGAACATTTATCATAACCGATATAAGGACTTAAATTAGTAACAACCATTAGCATCCTTTTCAATTGATTATCTATATGTTCCTTGTTGGGCTTCAAACCAATCAAGCAGTTATTTACGAAAGAATCGATGCCACCGCTTAGAATATTAATTGATTCTAAAAGATTATAGATTATGAGAGGTTTACAGATATTTAAATCCAAGATGCTCCCAAATGCCTCTGAGGTAGAAATAACCGTATCATTTCCAATCACTTGGAGACAAACTTGAATTAAAGCTTCAGATTGAGTTGGATTAATTTTACCAGGCATGATAGAAGAACCTGGTTCATTAGCAGGTAAAATTAATTCTCCTAAACCAGCTCGAGGACCACTTCCCATCCATCGAACATCATTTGCCATTTTTATCAGAGAAAGTGCGAGAAGTCTTAAAGAGCTGCTAAGACTTGCTAAAACATTATGAGATGCAATGCCTTCTGCTTTTACTGGATTTAATTTTAGATGATAATTCGTAATTTCAGATAATTTCTTAGTTGCTAATTCAGCAAAACCGTTAGGAGCATTGATGCCCGTCCCTAACGCAGTTCCTCCGAGTGAAATGTTCAACAATTCTTCAGAATTTAATTTATTTGTATTTAATATAACTTGTTGCAAGTATACTTTAAATTCCAGTGCAAGTGGGATAGGAACTGCATCTTGTAAATGAGTTCTCCCTACTTTAATAACACCCTCAAACTCCACGATTTTTTGCTCTAAAGTTTTTATCAATTTTTCAGCAGAAGGGATTAAACATTCATGTAAGGAATGAATAGCTGAAACATGCATTGCAGTAGGAATCACATCATTAGATGATTGTCCCTTGTTTACATGATCATTTGGATGAATTGGTTGTTTTTTGCCCATCGGGAAACCGAGAATTTGATTTGCTCTATTAGCAAGAACTTCATTCATATTCATATTTGTTTGAGTTCCTGAACCTGTCTGAAAAACATCGATTGGAAATTGATTAAAGTATTTTCCATCAATTAAAATTTCATCGATTGCTTGAAGTAAAGCATCCCCTTTTTCTTTATCAATCAATTCCAATTCAATATTTGCAAGCAAACATGCTTTTTTAACTTGAGCCAGAGCAATTGTAAATATATTTGGTAATTTTTTATCACTAATCTGAAAGTTTTGAATTGCTCTCTGGGTATTTACTCCCCAATATGCATCAATTGGAACCTTAACTTCTCCAAGAACATCTTTTTCCTTACGGAATTTTTCACTCATTACCTAACCACTTGTCTCGTAAATTTTTAATGGCAGTTCCAGGCATAACTCCTTTTGGACATACACGATTACATACAAAAAATTTTTCACATGCCGGAACTGCATCGGACTTACTGATTCTTGAAACAATAATATCTTGTTTTGATTTGTTAATACGCGAATCATTAATAAATCTTTCCGCTTTCGCGAGTTGAGCGGGACCAAGATAATTTGGATTCTTAGCACTCACGGGACATGACCAACAAACTGCACATAAGATACAATAAACTAATCTTTCGATTGCTTTTGAATGTTCTGGAGATTGTATGGACTCAGGAGCTTGATCATTCCAATCTCTTGTAAAATATGGCTCTATTTCTCTATAAAAATTCCAAAAAGGCTCTAAATCCACTACAAGATCCTTAATGATTTTTAGATTAGGGAGCGGCTCAATTAATATTTCATTGGATGGGTCCCAATCAGGATGTTCTCCAAATTTAAATTCAGGAAGATTTATCGGTTTTTTCATTGTCTTTACTCCAGAAACTTGTGTTCTACATGCTAAATCAGGGGTTTTATCGATTGTTATTCCACAAGAACCACATATTGCTCCTCTACAAGCATATCTGAAAGCAAAGGTTGAATCATAATGATCTTGGATATAAAATAAAGCCTCCAATACGTTCATTCCTTTAAAAACCGGTACTTCATATCGCTCATATCTGACATTTCCATCCCCGGAATTTCTATATACTAAAAATTTTGCTTTTTCTGACATCTTAATATTCCCTCTTTTTAACTTCAAATATTCCTAATATCACTGGTTTAGTTTTTAATTCTAGACCATCTTTAGTTCTATAAACTAATGAATGCACGAGATAATTTTCATCATCTCGTATGGTATAATCTAATCTATAATGAGCTCCTCTACTCTCTTTTCGCCACAATGCAGCATATGCAGTAACTTCTGCTATATCTAACATGTTTCGGAGCTCTAATGTGCGCACTAATCCATAATTAAATTTTCGATCTGATGTTGTAACGTGAACATCCCGAAAATCTTTTTGTAAATTGAGGAGTTCTTCATATGCTTTTTTGAGATCATTTTCTATCCTAAAGGCCCCAACGTTTTTATTCATTATTTCACCCATTTTTTCACGAATTTCAACGGGCGTCTTTCCCGTATTCTTTTCCCAATTATTCAATAATTGCTCGGTGGTATTAATGATATTATCTTCAGCTTTTTTTACCTCATCTATAGGAGGCAATTTTAATAATCCTTTTTTTAAAATATT